>JBJTFB010000170.1:0-2573 GCA_046093205.1 Acidimicrobiales bacterium | reverse complement strand
CACGCCGAGAATCTCGGCCTCGGTCAGTGCACCGCCTGCCGTCTCACCCTGCATGGGCATTGCGTTGCCGTTGTACGACAGGGGGGCGTGCGCACCACCCTCACGGGCAGGGTCGCCGTACACCTTCAACCCCGCCGCGACAAACCTCTGGCTGCCGTTGTAGACAAAGTTCAGCATGTCCTCGATTCGCGGGAAGGTCTTGAGGGACTCGCCCTGCCAGAGCACCCGCCCCGCGCCACCGGCACCGTCAGCGCCGTGACAACCGGCACATCCTGCGTAGACCTCGGTCCCGACCGAGATCGGGCCGGCCTCGACTCTTTCCACGGGCTTCATCGCCACCAGGTAGATGAACGCCCACACCGGGAGCATCGCGAGGGCCGACATCGCCCAGAACGGGATCTTCTTGCGGGACTCCGCGATCTTCACCACCGGCGGCACCGGGGCCTCGACCTTGGGCGCCGGTGCGGTCGCACGTGCCGCAGGAGCGGTCTCTGCCTTGGCGGGAGCGGATGCGCCTGCGGCCGGGGTGTCCGAGGATGCCTCGCCCGAGCCCGCGGCGCGGCGCGCCTTGGAGCGGTTCAGCAGATGCTCGGGAATCTCGGTCACTCGGCCACCTCGGGACTCGGCTGTGTGGTGGGTGGAACCCCGGCGTCGAACATCCGCGCAGTGCGCGACGAACTGGGCCCGGGAGGCACCTGACTCCCACGATAGACAACCGAACGGGAGCCGAGGCAATCAATGCGCCACTCGGACCGATGACACTCGGCCCTTGTGAACATGCGCAAGAGGGACTGAGGTCACGGGGAGGGGAATGGCCTCCCACAGGGGGTCCGTGGCTAGTGTTCTTGGGTGACTGGGACGCCCCAGTGACCCCTCTATCAGTGGCCGGAGAAGAACGAACTCAATGACCGCGATCGACATCCTCAGGTGGCCGGGCATGAACCAGGCGTTCATCGTGTCCTTCGTGGTCACCACGACCATGTGCCTTGCCATCCGCGAGTACGGCAAGCGGAGGCCGGTCGGTCGACCCACCACGTGGGGAGAGGCGATTGTCGGTGCCACGTACGTGTACTTCACCCTCTTCCTGGCGTTCGGCGTGGTGCCCCACCAGTTCATCGACCATGCGGACAAGGAGCTCGGCTGGCGGAAGGACTCCATTCTCTACGGTCCGTTCGACATCCTGAAGCCCAAGGCACTCGGCGGCAACTTCCCCTTCACCCTCTCGTACGAGGCCGTCCGCGACCTCGTCGTGCTCGGGATCCACGGCTTCTACATGGTGCTGCTCATCTGGATCGGTGCATGGTGGCAGAAGCGCGGTGCAACGACCGGCGCGAAGGCAATCGAGACGTCCACCTATGGTCGGCCGCTGGCAAGGAAGGCCTGAACGCGATGGCACGCACCGACGCGAACCCACCCATGCCGGAGTGGTCCACCGAGTATCGCCTGGTGGAGGTCGACCACGACTACCTGGCCAAGGCCGTGAAGCCGAAGCAGTTCATCCACATCGACCAGAGCGAGTGCATCATGTGCGAGGGCTGTGTGGACATCTGCCCGTGGAAGTGCATCCACATGGTCACGCCCGAGGCCATCGCCGAGGCCGACAACACCGAGCAGCCGGGGGCCGACCCCTCCGACAAGGTGATCTTCATCATCGACGATGACGTGTGCACCCGCTGTGCGCTCTGCGTCGACCGCTGTCCCACCGGGGTGATCATCCTCGGCAAGGCCGGCACCCCCGACCCCGCGGGTGACTCACACACCCGCACCAACAACCACGGATATGCCTACGGCATGCGCCTCTGAGGGAACGAACCATGGCAAAAGTGCTCGACAACCCAAAGCCCACCGCGAAGGAGCGGCTCGCCAGGATCGGCGAGCAGATGCAGGGCAGCCAGGCATGGAACTCGATCTTCCGTCCCGGCTCCATTTTCCGCAAGGGTTACACCGACAGCCCGCGCAACCGTTCCTACGTGATCATGAACTCGGTGCTGTACCACCTGCACCCGGTGAAGGTGAAGCGTCACGCGGTGAAGGTGTCCTACACGCTCTGCCTCGGTGGCCTCTCGTTCTTCCTGTTCATTCTTCTCACGGTCACCGGCATCTTCCTGATGTTCTTCTACCGCCCGACCGCGGCGGACGCGTGGCAGGACATCCAGTCGCTCCAGACCTCGGTGACGTTCGGCCTCATGGTGCGCAACATGCACCGATGGGCCGCGCACCTGATGGTGCTGTCGGTGTTCCTGCACATGTGCCGCGTCTTCTACCACGGCGCCTACAAGGCGCCGCGGGAGTTCAACTGGGTGATCGGCGTGATCCTGCTCACGCTCACCCTGCTGCTCTCGTTCACGGGCTACCTGCTGCCGTGGTAGAAGACGCGCGCCATGTGCAGGAAGACCGACAGCACCATGAGGTGGGCACCCCATCGGTGCATGTTCCTCACCGACAGACCGAACGTCACGGAGGTCTGCAGGGTCTGGATGTCCTGCCAGGCGTTCGCCGCGGTCGGTCGGTAGTAGAACATGAGGAAGATGCCCGTCACCGTCAGCAGGATGAAGAGGAAGAAGGACAGCCCG
>JBJTFB010000169.1:0-3132 GCA_046093205.1 Acidimicrobiales bacterium | reverse complement strand
CGGTGCATAGCGGCGCAGGCCGCGCCAGAACGTCTGCGAGCGGCGCGCCTCGAACACCTCGAGCGGGGTGTTCTGCTGCTCCACCCACGTGTAGTAGCCGAGGTTGAAGATGCGGTTGCGGTCCTGCTGGGTGCACTCGATCATGTGGTCGGTGTCCACCGATGCCAGGTGCTCCGACACGACCTCTGCGGCATCGAGCGTGCCGAAACCGTCGGGGAACCGGCGCGCGAGGGTCTTCTCGCGTTCGCTCGGGTACAGCGCGCTGCCGTCGGTGGCGACGGTGATGATCGCGTCGTCCGCTCCGAGACCCAGCAACTTCGCCGTCTTGATGGCCGCGAGCGTGTTGCAGATCGACGAGAAGCCGAAGTGCGTGAGCGCATCGAGCAACTGCGGGGATGCGCCGTGGCGCTGCGCGAGGTACTTCTGTCCCTCGGGGGTGTTGAACACCACATCCAGCTCGTCGGTGGCGCGGTCGGACACCGCGACCACCACGTCGGTGTTCATCACGTTGTGGATGAGGGGGATGTGCTTGTCGCCGATGCCCTGGATGTTGTGCTCGCCGAACCCGTTCTCGAGCATCGTGGGGCACTCGAGTGCCTCAACCGCAACGATGCGTGTGCCGTAGATGTCCTTCAGGCGGTCGCCGGCGTTGATGGTGCCGGCCGAGCCGGTGGCTGAGGTGAACGCCGCGAGGCGCAGGTTCGCATGGCCGTTCGCCTTCACGTGCTCGAACACGTGCGCGAGCGCTCGGCCGGTGACCTCGTAGTGGCCGACGGTGTTGCCGAACTCGCAGAACTGGTTGAGGATGAAGTTGCCCGGGTCGAGCGCCATCTCGTTGCAGGCGTCGTAGATCTCCTTCACGTTGCTCTCGGTGCCCGGGGTGCGCACGATGTCGGCGGGGTCGGTGACCCAGCGCTCGAGCCAGTCGAACCGCTCGCGCGACATGCCGGCGGGCAGCACCGCGACGCCGCGGGAGTTCATGAGACGGCTGATGGCGATGCCGCCGCGCGCGTAGTTGCCGGTGGACGGCCACACCGCACGGTGACGGGTGGGGTCGAACTGGCCGGTGATCACCCGGGGCGCGAAGCACGAGTATGCGGCCAGCACCTTGTGGGCGGTGATCATCGGGAAACGGTCCCCGAACACCACGATGATGGGGCTGTCGACACCGGTGAGCGACGACGGAAGCACCACATGCTCGGGCACGTCCACGCGGTTGCCCGCGAGGTCGTTGTACCAGTGCACACGGAAGAGGTTGCGCGGGTCGGCGGCGTCCTTGTCGACGCCGGCGGTGATCGCCGGGTTGATGCGCGAGGGATCGCCCAGCTCTGCGAAGGTGGGCAGCACGATGTTCTGCTCCGCGAAACGGCGCACGCTGTTGGCGAGAGAGACCTCGTCCACCACGCGGTCGGCGAGGCCGAGTTGGGTCTCGAGGGCGTGCGGGTCGAGTGTCGTCTCTGTCGCTGTCACCGTTCCAGTCTGCCACCCGGCACGGGGCACCGATACCCTGCTTCACGTCGCCGGCGTAGCCCAATTGGCAGAGGCAGCAGGTTTAGGTCCTGCGTGTTGGGGGTTCGAGTCCCTCCGCCGGCACGTGGACACGAGCGAACTACCCACCCCGGCAATCGTCATCGACGAGAAGATCCTCGCGCGCAATCTCGACACGATGGCGCGTGCACACCCGGGCACGCGCCTGCGACCGCACGTGAAGGCGCACAAGTGCACGGGCATCGCCGCCGAACAGGAGCGCCGCGGTCACACGGCGTTCACCTGTGCGACACCGCGCGAGATCCTCGGCCTCGCGGTCGCCGAGGTGGGCGATGACTACCTGCTTGCGAACGAGACGCTCGATGCGGGACGCCTCGCGGCACTCGCCGCAATAGAGCACGCCAGGGTCACCGTGGCGGTCGACTCCCGCGAGACGCTCGATGCCGCCGAGCGTGCCGGCATCCGCAGCGTGATCATCGACGTGAACGTGGGTCTGCCGCGCTGCGGGTGCGACCCAGCCGAGGCCGGCCGTCTCGCCGACTCGGCGCGCGTGCGGGGCATCGAGGTGCGCGGCGTCATGGGATACGAGGGCCACCTCATGATGGTGGGCGACCGCGACGAGAAGCGTGCCCGAGTGCGTGAGTCGATGTCGATCCTGACGGCGGCCCACGACGACGTTGGCGGCGAGCTGGTGTCGGCCGGCGGCACCGGCACGTTCGACATGTTCACCGGCACCACCGTGAACGAGGTGCAGGCCGGCAGCTACGCGCTCATGGACAGCCAGTACGCCACTCTCGGTCTCCCATTCGCCCAGGCGGCATGGGTGCTCGGCACGGTGATCTCGGCGAACGACAGGTGGGCGGTGTGCGACGTGGGACTGAAGTCGCTCGGCATGGACCACGGCAACCCCACCATCGCGGGCCACTCGGTGTGGTTCTGCAGCGACGAGCACATCACGTTCTCCGCCGACGAGGGCACCCCGCGGCCGCGCGTGGGTGACCGGGTGTTCGTGGTGCCGGCGCACATCGACCCCACCATGGCCATGCACTCCGAGGTGCACGTGGCCGACGAGTACGGCCGCATCACCGAGGTGTGGCCGGTCGACCTGCGCGGCTGGTGAACCGCCCGCGTCACTCGGGCCTGCGTCACTCGGGAACGGAGCCGGTGATGCGTGCGATCAGGAGGGGAAGTTTCGCCATTGCGCGCGAACGGTGCGAGAGCGCATCCTTCTCTGCCGCCGACATCTCGGCGAACGTGCGCCCGTCGCCGTCGTCGGGGATGAACACGCTGTCGTAGCCGAACCCGTTCGACCCGCGCTCGCCCGCGGCGATTCGGCCCTCGCACTCGCCGGTCTCGCAGTGCATGTCGCCCTGCCACGACACCACGGCGATCACGGTACGGAACCGTGCACGACGGTCGGTGACCCCCTCGAGGGCGGCCAGCAGTTTCGCCCTGTTCGCGGCATCGTCGGCGGACTCCCCCGCATACCGGGCAGAGCGCACGCCCGGCTCACCGCCGAGCGCGTCGACCTCGAGCCCCGTGTCGTCGGCGATTGCCCATCCCTCCACATGGTTCGCCACCTCGACGGCCTTGATGATCGCATTCCCCATCAGGGTCGGTGCTGTCTCCTCCACATCGGCGAGA
>JBJTFB010000168.1:0-8291 GCA_046093205.1 Acidimicrobiales bacterium | reverse complement strand
GCCGTCGGTGATCACGCCACCGCCACCGTGGGTGTCCTGGTGGAGGAACACGCCGTCGAGCATGTAGGTGACGGTCTCGAACCCCCGGTGCGGGTGCCAGTCGGTGCCGCGAGGTTCGTAGGGCCCGTAGTTGACCTCACCCATCTGGTCCATGTGGATGAACGGGTCGAGATCGGCGAGTGACACGCCCGCGAAGGCACGTCTCACCGGGAAGCCCTCGCCCTCGAACCCCGACGGCGCGGTGGTGACGGATCGCACGGGGCGGCTCCCTGCGCCGTCGGCGACAACGGAAAGACGGGGAAGGGTCAGGGTGTCGGCGTGTACGGCGGGCATCAGCAGGATTTCTCGGAGACCGTCACGTACATGCTCGACGGCGTGTTCCTCCACCAGGACACCCACGGTGGCGGTGGCGTGATCACCGACGGCGGGACCCAGTGGATGACGGCGGGCAGCGGCATCCTCCACATCGAGACACCTCCCGAAGAGATGGTGGTGAAGGGTGGGCTCTTCCACGGGGTGCAGCTGTGGGTGAACCTCCCGTCGAGGGACAAGATGATCGACCCCCGCTACCAGAACATCGAGGCCGGTCACGTGCGACTCTTCACCTCGGCCGACGCAACGTCGCTGGTCCGCCTCATTGCCGGCAACATCGGCGACTTCGACGGCCCCGGCAGCACCCACACCCCGATCACCGTGGCCCACGCCACCGTGCCCGCAGGCTGCCGCATCACCGTGCCGTGGAACCCGGGACACAACGCACTCGCGTACGTGCTTGCCGGCCATGGCAGTGCCGGTGCGGAGGAAGTCCGCGTCACGAAGGGTCAGCTCGTTCTGTTCGGTGAGGGTGAGACGATCACCGTCACCGGCGGCGGGGGTGACGGTGAGACGACCGACAGCATGGAGGTTCTGCTGCTCGGCGGCAGACCGATCCGCGAGCCCGTCGCCGCGTACGGTCCGTTCGTGATGAACACCCGGGAGGAACTGGTGAAGGCCTACGAGGACTTCCAGTCCGGTCGGCTCGGTGTCGTTCCCGACGGTGCGCTCAGGCCGTTCCGCGGCTGACGTTCACGCATCAATGTCGATGCAGTAGTACACGTTGTTCCGGTACACGGTGCCGTCGGAAACCTCCGGGCAGTACTGCTCCGCACCGACCTGACCCACGATGCGGCCCGAGTGCACATCAGAGCACCTCACGGGCACCACGAACTGACCGTCACCCGCGACGCAGTTCCCCACGTACCACCCCGGCGAACGGGTGAGGCTCGTCGGGGTGCCGGGCGAGTCCGCGGGGGCAGGGCTGCCCACCTGGTTCAGCAACAACAGCCCGAGGACAAGTGCGACGGTGAGAACCACCCATGTCAGCGGCCTGCGGAAGAGGTCACCGCCGGGAATGCGGACGGGTAGGAGAACAGGAGTGTCCGACCCCATGCCTGCTGGAGTCGGCGCACCCGGTTGCGCCGGTGACCACCGCAGACGCTCGGCTGCGAGGTTGCGCCTCAGTCGTGCATGTGCGTCGTTGGCCTCCGCGGCGAGTGAGGTGAGACGGCGCAGTTCGGTCTCGTCCGCGCCGGGGTTCGCGTCGGGATGGAGGCGGCGCATCCTCGTGCGCCATGCCTCGTCGATCTCGGAGGCCGATGCATCGTGGCCGACCCCGAGAACACCGAACGGATCGCGCACCACACCCCCACGCTACGGGCGGGGCCGACGGCGCATCAGACCTGGCGGTCGCGTCCGGGCTGGAACACCGACACCGCGGCAGCGGCCAGAGCAAAGACGATGGCCACCTTCCACGCGTTGCGGAAGCCCTCGATTCCCTCACCGCGAGCCTGCACGGTGACGGCAAGTGCCACACCGATTGCCGCCCCGACCTGACGGAAGGTGTTGTTGATGGCTCCACCGAGGGCAAATCGGTTCGGCGGGAGCCGCAGCACCGTGCACGCCGACAGCGGCGGGAACGTGGCCCCGAGACCGATGCCGAGGAAGAACATGATCGGTGTGAACGGGAACCACGGCGTCGGCTCCACGTCGAGGAACAGCACCGAGGCCGAGACCGTTCCCGACATGATGAGTGGTCCGGCAAGCAACAGACGGCGGTACCCGATCGCAGCCATCCTGCGACCCACGATCATTGAGGTGACCGCCACGGTCACCGGTGAGAGCACCGAGAACAGGCCGGCTTTCGTGGCGCTGAACTCCCAGATCGTGCGCTGGAACAGCACGTTGTTCAGGATGTTCGCACTGAACGCGGCCCCGTACAGCATGGTGGAGATGTTCGCGAGGGTGAAGGTCCGCTCCCTGAACAGTTCCGCCGGCAGCAGCGGGTCGGGGTGACGCACCGAACGGCTGGCCACCGCTAGACCGAACACCACCGCCACCGCGAAGAGCGACAGCACTGATGGGTCGCCCCAGCCGAGCTCCTCAGAGCGCGAGATCCCCCACACCAGTGATGCCACCGCACAGGTGAACACAACGGCAGCGGGGATGTCAGGACGGTTGCCCTCGACCCGCGGCGACTCGTTCGTCGCACGGACGGCGAGAACGAACGTGAGAAGGCAGATCGGCACGTTGATCCAGAATGCCGAACGCCAACCGAAGCTCGACACGAACAGCGCGCCGATGGTCGGCCCTGATGCCACACCGAGTGCGCCGATCGAGCCGGTCCAGGCCATCACCTGGCCGCGCTTCTCCGCCGGGAAGGCACCGAGCAAAAGGCCGGTGGAGGCGGGCGTCATCATGGCGCCGCCCACGCCCTGCACCGCCCGGCCGGCGATGAGCACCCCGAGAGTGTGGGAGACGGCACACAGAAGCGAACCGACGAGGAAGAAGAGAGTGCCCCAGAGGAAGAAGCGGCGCCGGCCGATCTGGTCGGCGAGCCTGCCCGACACCACGAGCAACGAGCCGAAGAGAATCGAGTACGCCGTGACCACCCACGCAATGGTTCCCGCGGAATCGTTGGGGAAGCTCTTGTGGATCTCGAAGAACGCCACGTTCACGATCGACATGTCGAGCGTGGAGATGTACGAGGCAATGCCGCACACGGCGAACGTCGCCCACGGGTTCGCCCTCAGGCCGGTGGCAGGTGCTGTCGTTGCGGTCATCATTCCCCCTCGACCGGGTCTGTCCGTTTGGTACAGAATCTGTATCATTTCAAACGATGGCGCGGAAACCACAGTCGAAGACATACGACCTGTTCTGCCCGGTCGCGAAAACTCTCGACCTCGTCGGTGACCGTTGGACGCTGCTGATTCTCCGCGACGTGTCGCTCTTCGGACCCCGCGGATTCGGCGACTTCCGAGAGAGTCTCGTGGGTGTCCCGCCGACCCTGCTCAGCGACCGACTGAAGCGCTTGGTTGCCCACGGACTCCTCGAGCGGCAGGGAGAGGGAAAGAAGGTGACCTACAGGTTCACCGAACGCGGCAAGGAGATCAGGCCAGTGCTGCGCGCGCTGCGCGACTTCGGTGCATCACTGATGCCCGAAGGATGGGAGAAGAAGGTTCCCCCACAGGTTCTGCGCGGCTGAACAACAGCCGCAATGGCGGAAAGGGTGGGATTTGAACCCACGGTGGGCACAAACCCACAACGGTTTTCGAGACCGTCCCATTCGGCCGCTCTGGCACCTTTCCGTCCGTGGACGCTATCGGCGCGATTGCACCGACCCACGGGGACGTTGCGTCAGCGCTTGTCGGCGAAGAAACCAGTGAGCAGCTCCCCGCACTCAACGGCCAGCACCCCGTGGGTGACCGGCGGGTTGTGATTCAACCGCGGGTCGGTGAGCACCGAATAGAGACTGGCGGTGGCTCCGGCCTTGAGATCGGCGGCCCCGTACACCAGTGCACCGATGCGCGACGACAACGCCGCTCCGGCGCACATCAGACACGGCTCGAGGGTGACCACGAGCGTGCACTCATCGAGGCGCCACGAACCGATGGCGGATGCGGCGTCGCGCAGGGCGAGCACCTCTGCGTGTGCGGTGGGGTCGTTCGTGAGCTCCCGCTCGTTGTGACGGCGCGCAATCACCTCGTCGCCGCGCACGACCACGGCACCGACCGGAACGTCACCGTGCGCGAGCGCAGCTCGTGCCTCCTCGAGGGCGATGCGCATCGCGGCGTCGTTGTCCATATGGCGGAAGGAGTGGGATTTGAACCCACGGACCCTTGCAGGTCACAGCATTTCCAGTGCTGCCGATTCGGCCGCTCTCGCATCCTTCCAGGCGACGGGACATGCCCGCCACGGGTTCCCGAGGCTATCTGCGTGTATCCTCGAAGCAGTCCGTTGTCGCACGGTCGGTGCGCGGTGTGGTGACGGTCGGGTCCTGTGCGACGGGTGCCCGTGAACCAGGTCAGGTCCGGAAGGAAGCAGCCTTCAGCGGAAACATCCGTGTGCTGCAGGTCGCCTGGCCGTTGCCACACTCCGCACCGGTTGTTGCACAGCGTTGCAGCTCAGCGGTGCAGCATCAGGCGCTCGGCCCGCTCCACCACGTCGCCCATGCCCAGTTCGCGGGCCACACGGTCGAGGTGGTTCGAGACACCCTTCCACTCCCAGGAGTCCACCGACCCGATGTCGAGGTCTGCGGACACATCAGTGGCCACCGTGGCGACCCGCTTGAAGAGAAGCGCGTCGTCCATGTTGTCGCGGAGCGTGGCGGCGAGTTTTGCGGCACCGCGCACGGTGACACCGTCGGCGGCCCAGCGGGACTCGTCAGCGGGTACGTCCTCTATGTGCCGGTACACGGCGAGCACCGCGGATGCACTCTTTGCACCCCAGCCGGGCAGACCGGGAAAACCGTCCGCCGTGTCACCGACGAGACCGAGCCAGTCGGCGATGCTCTCAGGGCCGACGCCGAACTTCTCGCGCACGGCATCCTCGTTGATGATGGTGTCGTTGCGGCGGTCGAACTGCACCACACGGTTGCCGCTCACCATCTGCCCGAGGTCCTTGTCGGGACTGAGGATGCGCACCTGCGCCACGCGCTCGTCTGCCGATGCGAGCGCGGCACCGGCCGCGAGCCCGTCGTCCGCCTCGAACTTCACCATGCGCCACACCGGCACGCCGATTGCCTCGAGGGCACCCGCGACGACGGGGATCTGCTCGAGGATCTCGGGCTCCATCCCGTCGCTCGTCTTGTACCCCGCGTACATCTCGTTGCGGAAACTCTCAATGACATGGTCCATCGACACCGCCACATGCGTCGCACCGTCGGCCAACAACTGCAGGGTGGAGGTCACCACACCCTTGGTGGCGGCGAACTTCGGGGGTGTGCGGTGGCGCACCGCCTGTCCGAAGTGCTGCCGGTACAGCTCGTACGTGCCGTCGACGAGATGGACGATCATCGGATCAGTTGAGCTGGGTGAGGCCGCCGTCCACGACGAACACCTCACCGGTCACGTACTTGTTGCGCACGAGTGCGAGCACGGCCTCGGCACAGTCATCCGATGTTGCCGAGCGCTTGAGCGGCGCAATTGCCGCGACGCCGGCGTGCTGGGTGTCCCAGTCCTTCGTCCACGGGGTGGCCACGAGACCCGGCGCGACCGCATTCACGCGGACGGGCCCGTGGCTCTTCGCGAGGAGACGGGTCATCTGGTTCAGGGCCGCCTTGGTCATGGAGTACGCGATCGAGGAACCCACCGGTCGCACACCGGCAATGGAGGTGATGTTCACAACGTGGCCGTCGCTCGAACTGCGCAGCAACGGCATGGCGGCCTTGGTGAGCCACCATGTGCCGAACACGTTCACCTCGAATGTCTTCATGAAGATCTCGTCGGTGAGTGCATCGAGGTCACCATGGGGCACGAGGGTTGTCCACCCCGCGTTGTTGACGAGGAGGTCAAGCTTCCCGAACCGCGCGACGGTCTCGTCCAGCAGACGCTGACCCTGTGCCTTGTCACTGATGTCTGCCTGCACGTACAGCGACTCGCCGGGCAGCGCATCGGCGACCGCGCGACCTGCCTCCACGCTGCTGGCGGAGTTCACCACGACCTTGGCGCCGAGCTCCGACAGCCGCTGGGCCGTGCGCTCGCCGATTCCGCTGGATGATCCCGTGACGATCGCGACCGTCCCCTCGAGTTCCGCCATCACACCACACTCCAGACAATCGTGTTGCTTCCGTCGTCATGGTAGGGCCTGAGCGTGGCCACTCAGTCAGCCGCCGAGCAGGCCGCGCAACTGTTGCTCCCACACGACAGTGAGCACAGCCGCGAGCACCATCCACGGGCCGAATGCGATGTGCCGACGCAGGCTCCGACGACGCACCAGCGTGAACAACCCGGCGAGCCCTCCCAGCACGAACGTGACCACCACGAACACGGCAACGTTCCCGATGGCGACCCAACCGAGGTGCAACCCGATGAGCACCGCGAGCGTGACGTCACCACCGCCGAGATCACCGCGCGAGACGGCCTGCATCACGCGGAACACCAGCCAGCAGAGGAGCGAGCCGAGGATTCCCCACCACCAACGTGCCGGCGCCGACTGCATGAGCGACGCAAACCCGAGGAGGAGAAGTCCGAAGAACGTCGCACCGCGCGAGCGTCCGCGCGGGAGAAGGTGCGTGTCGATGTCCACCAACAGCTGCTGCAGCAGATTGGTGGTGAACACCACGAACGCAAACGTCGCGGTTTCACCCGTGAACGTACGCGCCATGCCCCAGGCCGCGAGGGCCCCGAGAAGCGCCGACACCGGGATGAAGGAATGTGAGCGGTGCACCAGACCGTGGAACCACGCCGTGCCTGAAGCCTGCGCATCGAAGATGACGTTGCGTGCACGACGCGACGCCCCGATCCCGAACAGCCAACCCACGACGGCCCAGACAATCTCGCGCACGCGAGAGTTCTACTAGGCGGCGACAGCACCCCGGCGTCGTATCCATCTTGCGAACGCTGCAGCAATCTCGTCGTTGTTGGTGTTGCTCGACGCAATCTCCACGAGAACGCAGATTGCACGGATGTCATCCGGCGGGAACTCGAACCCGTTCAACTCGAGAAACAGAACCGTGACAATCCACGCCATCCGCTTGTTTCCGTCGGGAAAAGGGTGGTTGAGACACATGTGCCGACACAGGGTCGCCGCCTTCTCCTGGATCGTGGGGATCAGGTCGACCCCGTCAAAGGTTGCCTGCGGAGAATGCAGTGCAGAGTCAACGAGCCGGCAGAGGTCCGGGCTGCGCAACGCGGTGTGCGGCAGCCCGATTGCGACCTCGGCCAGGGCGAGCGTCTCCGCAAGTGTCGGGTACCTCAGTGGTCCCTCAACGCTTCGAGAATCGTCGCGTTGCGTCGGACAATGTCCTCGAGGAGACCCATGAACTCCTTGTCCTGCTTCACGCGGTCGATCTCGACCACGAGCGAGTCGATGATGAGCTGGTTGAGGCTCTTGCCCTGGGTGCGGGCCACAAGGTCGGCCTTGTCGGCGAGGTCCTGGGGCAGTCGAACGGTGGTCTGTCGTGATGTCACGACGTCATGATATCACGCCACCGCCGTGGCCGATGGTCACTCCTGGACGAGCTCGATCAGTGTCCCGAAGCTGCCCTTTGGGTGGATGAAGGCCACGGTGGTGCCCCGGCTCCCGGGCCTCGGGGCCTTGTCGATGGCCGTCGCTCCCGCAGCCAGCATCGAAGCGAGAGCCTCGGCGCAGTCGTTCACGCGGTATCCGATGTGGTGCAACCCCTCGCCGCGCTTCTCGATGGCCTTGGCAACCGGCGAGTCCTCCCGGGTGGGGGTGAGCAGCTGCACGTAGCTCTCGGCCACCTTCAGCAGGGCCTCCTCCACGCCGTCGCTCTCCACCACCTCGCGGTGCTCGACCTCAGCACCGAACGCACGGTGGTAGTAGTCGATCGCGGCCTCGAGGTCGCGCACGGCGATGGCCACATGGTCAATCTCTGTCAGCAACATCGTTGTCTCTCCTGTTTCTGTACCTGACTACCCGCGGAACCAAGTGAGCTTGTCGGCCACCTTGTCACGCAGTTCGTGGTTGTCCACGCCGAGCCCTTCGGAGGGCGCGAGACACAGCACACCGAGCTTGCCCTCGTGCATGTTGTGGTGCACCTGGTACGCGGCCTCGCCCGTCTGGTCGAGGGTGAACACCTTCGACATCACGGGGTGGATCATGCCCTTCGCGATAAGGCGGTTGGCCTCCCACGACTCCTTGTAGTTCGCGAAGTGGCTGCCGACCAGCTTCTTCAGGCGCATCCAGAAGAAGCGGTTGTCGAACTCCATCATGAAGCCGCTGGTCGCTGCGCATGTGACGACGGTGCCGCCCTTCTTGGCCACGTACATCGATGCGGCGAAGGTGCTGCGGCC
>JBJTFB010000167.1:0-3245 GCA_046093205.1 Acidimicrobiales bacterium | reverse complement strand
CCGCTCGCTCGCGGCCTCGCTCATCCCCTTGCAGCACCCCAAGCTGGTGATCGGTTTCGATGCCATCCTGATCATCAGCCCCGACCACGGACGCATCTTCCGTGACGCGGGGTGGAGCCGCGACCGGGTGCTCGAGGAGATCACCGGTCTCACCACCCGTCACGGCTCGGAACTGCTGCGCGGTGCCGGTGGCATGGCCGAGGGTGTGCCGGCGCATCTCGGTGAGGCGATGCTGCCGAAGTTCCGCCCCGGCGGCCTCCTCATCACCTACGCCGGCGGAGGCGCAGGACTGTTCTCCAGCATGGTGGCCGGCTGGGCGAACGGTGCCGTGGGCAGCGAACCCGTCACCAGGGCCGTGGGGTCGTGACAAGATGAGCGACGTGACGCAGACGAACTCGACCACAGTGGTGCTCGACCCCACCAATGAGTCGCATCCCGCCGTGCGCGCGCTACTCGAGCGTCCCGACTCGCTCGAAGGTCTCACGGTCGGCCTGCTCGACATCTCGAAGCCGCGCGGCAATGTCTTCCTCGACACCATCGAGGGCCGGCTCGTCTCGATGGGGGCGCGTGTGCTGCGCTACAGCAAGCCCACGTTCACGAAGCCCGCTCCGGTCGACCTGCGCCACGAGATCGCCACACAGTGCAACGTGGTGATCGAGGCGCTCGCCGATTGAGGCAGCTGCACGACGTGCAGTGTGCACGACATCGCAGATCTGGAGACACGCGGGGTGCCAGGAGTGTTCGTCGCCTCCGATGAGTTCGTGACGGCCGCCGACGCACAGTCGGTCTCGCTCGGCATGCCGGATGTGAAGCGGGTGTTCGTGGCCCACCCCATCCAGGACCGCACCGACGACGAGATGATCGCGCTCGCGAACCGTTACTTCGACGAGATCATCGCCGGCATCACCCGCTGAGCGGCGACGACCTCCCACCCGCCGGACAGGGCGGGTCAACTAATCTCGTCACCCGTGTCCTCCCCCGGTCGTTTCCTCGTTCTGCGCCACGGCCAGAGCGAGTGGAACGCGGCCAGGAGGTGGCAGGGCCAGGCCGACATCGACCTCACCGAGACCGGCCGCGCCCAGGCCCGTCTCGCCGCCGAGAGGCTGGCCGCTGACCCCGCATTCACGTTCCGGGCGGTGGCCAGCAGCGACTTGAAGCGTGCCCGCGAGACCGCAACGATCATCTCCTCGGTCACCGGGATCGAGCTGCTCACGGCCGACCCGAGACTGCGCGAGACCCATGTGGGCGAGTGGCAGGGGCTCACCCATCATGAGATCGAACGTGACTGGCCCGGGTACCTCGACACGCACAGGCGTCCTCCCGGCTTCGAGACCGACGACTCGATCGTGGAACGAGTGTCGGCCTCGTTCACCGACCTCTCGGGCCGCTTCGGTGGCGGGAACGTCCTCGTCGTCTCGCATGCCGGCATCGTGCGCGTGATGCGGCGCCGGCTCGGTGCACCCGACGAGCGCATCGCCAATCTCGGGGGTTCGTGGTTCACCGTGCGGCCGTCGCACATCGAGGCGGGTGACCTCGTCGACATGACCGAGCACGGTGAGGTCGGCGAGGAACTCTGAACGTGTTCTCGGGTTTCCTGTCGCGGGACCATGACCCGGTCGTGCTCGGGAACATCGACCGCCTGACCTGGGCGAGGCTCGTGTCGAACGCGAGCTACAGGTTCGCCCCGCCGTTCGTTGCGGTCATCGCCCGCGGCCTCGATGTGTCCGTCGCCGAACTGGGTGTGGCGCTCATGTTCGCCGAGTTCGCCGGGTTGCTCTCCCCCGTAATCGGCCGTCGCATCGACCGCCTGAACAGGCGCTCCGCCATGGCGTTCGGCATGTCGGGCGTGGCACTCGCATCGGCGGGTGCCGCGCTCTCGACCGGGCCGGTCACGCTCGCCGCGGCACTGTTCGTGCTGAGCGCGTCGAAGGTCGTGTTCGACACCTCCTTGATCGTGTGGGTGAACGACCACGTGCCCTACGAACGGCGCGGCGAGGTGGTCGGGGTCATCGAGACGAGCTGGGCGCTCGGTCTCTTCATCGGCGTGTCGGCGATGGGCATTGCCACCGCACTCGCCGGCTGGAGGTGGGGCTTCGTTCTCGGGGGCGTGGCGATGGTCGTGAGTGCGGCACGGTTGCTGCGCGGGCTCCCGCGGGAGAGCGCCCATCCACCTGCGCGCGTCGACACGGAGACACGCATCCCTGCGGCCGGCTGGCTGGTGATCGCCTCGTTCTTTGCCCTCCTCGGTGCGGCACAGGCCATCGGGATCGTGTTCGGGCCGTGGTTCGAGGACGAGTTCGGGTTCGGCAGCGCCGCCATCGTCGCGGTGGTGATCGCGATGGGCCTCGTGGAACTGGTGGCGAGTGTCGGCGCGAGCCGCGTGATGGACCGGTGGGGCAAGGAGGCGAGCGTGCTGCGTGGTGCGGCACTGATGGTCGCGACGTGTCTCGGCATGGTCGCGGCACGTGACGTGGCCTGGCTCGCGGTGCCCTTGGTGGTGCTCTTCTTCCTCGGCTTCGAGTTCGGCATCGTGTGCCTCCTGCCGGTCGCGGCGAACATCGTCCCCGCGGCTGGAGGAGTGGGCCTCGGCACGGCGGTGGGCGCCGGAACGTGCGGCCGTGCGGTGATGAGCAGCGTCGCGACCGGCTTGTACGACTCCTCGGGTGCGGCCGCGGCTGCGGTGCTTGCCACCGCACTGTCCTCGGTGGCAGCCCTCCTGGTGGTGCGCTACCGGCGCACCGGTGCCGGCGCGGCGTGAGTCCTCAGCGGTAGCCGTTCGTGATCGGCATGCGGCGGTCCTTGCCGAACGCCTTCTGCGAGAGCCGAACGCCCGGTGCGCACTGCCGCCGCTTGTACTCGTTCACGTCGACGAGCCTGCAGATCCGCCTCACCACATCCTCGGGATGGCCCTTCGCCACGATCTCGGGAACCGTCTTGTCGCCGTCCACGTACAGACGCAGGATCGCATCGAGCTCGTCGTAGGGCGGGAGGCTCTGGTCGTCGCGCTGGTCAGGCCGCAGCTCGGCCGAAGGCGGCTTGTCGAGCACCGACTGCGGGATGACCTCGCGACCGGCACGCTCGTTCACACGTCGCGACAGCTCGAACACCTGCGTCTTGAACACGTCCTTGATCACCGAGTAACCGCCGGCGGAGTCGCCGTAGATCGTGAAGTAGCCCACGGCGAGCTCGCTCTTGTTGCCGGTGGTGAGCACCATCCAGCCGAACTTGTTCGACAGTGCCATCAG
>JBJTFB010000166.1:0-12102 GCA_046093205.1 Acidimicrobiales bacterium | reverse complement strand
GGTCACCGAGGTGACAATGGGCAGGATCATCAATGCGAGGAGCAGACCGGCGAGAAGTGGGACATCGGGAACCCGGAGGACACCTCCACGGCGGTCCTCGGAATCGGCGCGATGCTCGTCGGGTCGGTGATCACCGCACTGATCGCCGTCGTGGTGGCCGTGCCGTTCGCGATCGCCGCCGCCCTCTACATCGAGTACTACGCCCCCAAGGCACTGCGCACCGTGCTCACTGCGGTTCTTGACTTCGCAGCGGCGATCCCGTCGGTCATCTACGGAATCTGGGGGTACGCGGTTCTGCTGCCGCTCGTCGAGCAGTGGTCACGGTTCCTGGAGCGCAACCTCGATTTCGTGCCGTTCCTCGATGTCCCGTCGGAGATCTTCGGGAGGTCGCCGTTTCTCGCCGGTCTGCTCCTCGCATTGATGATCCTGCCCATTGTCACCTCGGTGACCCGTGAGGTGTACGGCCGTGCACCCCGCGACCTTGTCGATGCCTCGTATGCGCTCGGTGGCACCAAGTGGGGGGCGATCCGCAATGTCGTCATTCCGTTCGGGCGCAGCGGTCTGGTCGGCGGCACGATGCTCGGCCTCGGCCGCGCGCTCGGCGAGACCGTGGCGGTGTATCTCACGCTCAATCTCGTGTTCGACGTGAACTTCAGGATTCTCGCCTCGGCCGGTGGGAACGTTGCGTCCCTCATCGCGACGAAGTTCGGCGAGGCAACCGAGTACGAGCTGAAGGGTCTCATGGCTGCCGGCCTCGTTCTGTTCCTCGTCACCCTCGCCGTCAATCTCGCGGCCACGGTGGTCGTCAACAGGTCGCGGAGGATCGTGTGAGCACCGCGGGGCTGGTGGAGGTTCCTGTCGTCAGGCCGTTGCGCCCCTGGAACAGGCGTCAGCAGAACATGGTGAGATCGGCTCTGCTGCTTGCGGTCGCTCTCGTGGTGGCCCGGGTCATCACGGACACCACCGATCTCGCCGGTGCCCTCGGGTTTGGGCTCGCGGTCGCGATCGTCCTGCCGCTCGTGACGCTCCTGGAGGCGGCGAGACACGGCCGGAACGTGGCCGTCGACCGGCTCGCGGGTTCCGTTGTCACCGTCGCGACGGCGACGGTGGCGGTCCCGCTGTTCTCCATCGTGCGCACCGTCTACGAGAAGGGGTCCGCCGCGTTCCACTCCTCGTACCTCACGCAGGACATGCGGATCACCGCATCGAGCGACGAACTCGGACTCGGCGGCGTCTCCCACGCGATCACGGGAACCCTCATCATGGTTCTTCTCGCGACCGTGATCTCGGTTCCACTCGGTGTGATGTCCGCCGTGTACATCGTGGAGGTGAAGGGCCGTTTCGCGGGGCTGGTGCGGTTCCTCACCCAGGCCATGAGCGGCGTCCCGTCGATCGTGGCGGGACTCTTCGTCTATGCGACGGTCGTGATCTTCTTCACCGGCTTCAGTGCATGGGCAGGGGGACTCGCCTACGTGATCCTCATGCTCCCCACCGTCTCGCGGACCTCCGAGGAGGTCCTGAAGCTCGAGCCGGACGAACTGCGCGCGGCGAGCTATGCGCTCGGGGCCAGCCAGGCCCGCACCACCTTCCGGGTGGTCCTGCCGACCGTCATCTCCGGGCTCATCACCGCAGCCATCCTCGGTGTCGCACGTGTCGCCGGGGAGACCGCGCCGCTGATCCTCACTGCGTCGTACTTTGTCGCAACCAGCACGAACCTCAACGAGCCGATGGCGTCGCTGCCCATCTACATCTTCAGCAGCCTCGGCCTCGGCGACGAGAACGCGACCACCCGTGCATGGGGCGGCTCTCTCGTGCTTCTGGCCCTCGTTCTTGCACTGTTCGTCACGGCCCGGGTGCTCAGTGCCCGGCTCTCGAGAAGGAGATAGACACATGGACAACCCGGATTCGGAGACCATCATCCCCACGGCACCCGCCGAGCCTGCCGTGGTGCGTGACCGCACACGCCGCACCGCCGACAACCTGCTGGTCGACCCCGACGGGAACAAGGGCGGCCTCGAGACACGGAACCTCCACGCATGGTTCGACAAGCACCACGCCCTGGAGGATGTCTCGCTGCACTTCCCCGAGAACACGGTCACCGGCCTGATCGGGCCCTCCGGCTGCGGAAAGTCCACCTTCCTCCGTCTCCTGAACAGGATGCACGAGTTCATCCCGAAGTCGGCAATGGCAGGGGAAGTGCTGTTCGAGGGGAACGACATCTACTCACCGGGGGTCAACCCCATCGAGGTGCGCCGCCGCATCGGCATGGTGTTCCAGAAGCCGAACCCCTTCCCGGCCATGAACATCGGCGAGAACGTGGTTGCGGGCCTGAAGCTGGCGAAGGTGAAGGTTGATGACCGCACTGCGCTGGTCGAGGAGTGTCTCACCCGGGCCGGGCTGTGGAAGGAAGTGAAGGACCGCCTGAGGGCACCCGCCGGGTCCCTGTCGGGTGGACAGCAGCAACGCCTCTGCATCGCCCGTTCACTTGCTCTCGACCCCGACGTTCTCCTGCTCGACGAGCCGTGTTCGGCGCTCGACCCGGGCTCCACGCTGAGGGTGGAGGAGACCATCGTGCAGCTCTCCGAGACGATGACAATCGTGATCGTGACGCACAACATGCAGCAGGCCGCCCGCGTCAGTGACTACTGCGCGTTCTTCCTCTCCGACGGGGGCCCGGGCCGTCTGGTCGAGGCCGACCTCACGAGCAACATGTTCTCGAACCCCCGCGACCGTCGCACTGCCGACTACGTGCAGGGCCGCTTCGGCTGACGACCGGTTCACCGACTGTTCACCGAAACTGCGTGTGCGGTTCAGCACACGTAAGGAACCACGAAAACTGCGCTCCGTAGTTTCTCCGTCGGGTCGTTGACCCTCCCGACAACCAAGGAGAAACACACACATGAGAATCCGACGCAGTCTCGTTGCGGCAGCGGCAGTGGCCGTCGCCTGCACGGCCGGTTCGGCGGCACCCGCCAGTGCGGCAGCGGTCGGCGGTGGCGGCGCAAGCTTCCTCGCCAACATGATGGACATCTGTGCCGCGCAGTACAACCGCAACACGGCGTTCAACACCGGCTCCGACACGGTGACCTACGCCTCTGTCGGGTCGTCGTCCGGTAAGTCCGGTTTCGCGAACGGCACCTACAAGTTCGGTGGATCGGAGTCCGCGTACTCGTCCGGCACGGCCCCCGCGAACCTGGTGTACATCCCGCTCGTCGGCGGACCGATCGCCATCGGCTACCGCATCGACGGTCTCAGCCCGGCAACCGCAACGGTCCGCCTGTCCGGCGAGGTGATCGCGAAGATCTTCGCCGGCCAGATCAAGAACTGGAACGACCCCGCCATCGCGGCATTGAACAAGGGCAGCACGACCGCGAAGAAGCTGAAGGTCTCGAAGCTCGGTGTCACGGTGACCGCGAAGAAGGTGGCATCGAACGTGCAGCTGGCGCTGACAATGACCGCAGCGGCGGCCAAGAAGTACAAGAACGCGAAGGTGACCATCTCGGCGTCCACCATCGGCAAGGACACCGAGTCCGTGCTGTCGCAGAAGTACACCAAGCGGATCACCAAGAACGTGGCGTACGCCGCCAACACCACCTACTCGGTGAACGTCGGCCGCAACGCCATCGGCACTCTGGCCGTGGAGACGGTGAAGGACGGGGACACCATCACGTTCCCCGACCTCGCCATCCGCGTCGTGCACCGCAGTGACGGCTCCGGCACCACCAACAACTTCGCGAACTACCTGAACAAGTCGTTCCCGTCGATCTGGACCAAGGCCACGAGCGACACCTTCTCCTCGGCCTTCCCGGGGACGGTGCCGACCGACGGTTCCTTCCAGTCGGCCAGGGGCAACGAGGGTCTCTCGAACTACGTGCGTGACAACAACGGTGCGATCACGTACGCCGAGCTGAGCTTCCTCGACGAGCGCAACGTGAAGCACGCAACCGTGCTGAACCCGGGCGGCCGCTACGTGGACCCCTCGCCGACGACGTCGGCAGTGTGGTTCGAGGGCGCCGACGTGTCGGCCGAGGGTCTGGTCTCCCAGAACTTCGCCTACAACGCACCGGATGCCTACCCAATCAACGCCATCTCGTACGGTCTCGCCAGCAGCGCGGCCAGCACCGACATGGCGAACGTGAAGCGCTACTTCAGCTACTTCCTGAACCAGTGCGCACCGAAGAGCGCGGCTGCGGCGGGCTACACCCCGCTGACGGGCGCGATCCTCACGAAGGCACAGGCCCAGCTGGCGAAGCTGAACGGCGGCGCATAGCGAAGGTCCTCCCCCAAGAGGTGACGGAGGGGCCCTGGCGCAAGCCCGGGCCCCTTTTGTCGTTCTCCGGCGGCCGCACCGGGGCGGTGGGAGACTGGCCCCATGGCAAGACTGCAGATCGTGAACCCCGCCACCGGCGAAGCCGTGGGCGATGCCCCGAACCACACCGTGGAGGAATGTCTCACGGCCGTCGAGCGTGCACACATCGCGTTCGCCACGTGGCGCACCGTTGCACCGCGCGAGCGGGGGGAGATGCTGCGCCGGGCCTTCGGCATCATGATGGACGAGCAGGAGGAACTCGCCCGTCTGATCGTGCGCGAGAACGGCAAGATCCTCGCCGATGCGCGGGCCGAGGTCGCGTACGCGGCGGAGTTCTTCCGCTGGTTCAGCGAGGAGGCAGTGCGCATCGACGGTGACCTTCGCCGCGCACCGAACGGGCAGTACTGGCTGGCGGTCACACGCGAGCCCGTCGGCCCCGCGCTGTGCATCACCCCGTGGAACTTCCCCGCTGCCATGGCAACCCGCAAGATCGGCCCCGCGCTCGCCGCGGGGTGCACGGTGGTGCTGAAGGCCGCCGGCGAGACCCCGCTCACCGCGTACGTGATTGCCGACGTTCTGGGGCGTGCCGGAGTACCCGATGGCGTGGTGAACGTGGTGACACCCGTGCCGCCGGGCGAGGCGGTGGAGGCGATGCTGGCATCGGGGTTGATCCGCAAACTGTCGTTCACCGGCAGCACGCGTGTCGGCTCGGTGCTGCTGAGGCAGGCGGCCGACCGCATCATCAACTGCTCGATGGAGCTGGGCGGCAACGCACCGTTCGTGGTGTGCGACGACGCCGATGTCGCGGCCGCCGTCGACGGCGCGATGCTCGCCAAGATGCGCAACGGTGGTGCTGCGTGCACCGCGGCCAACCGCTTCTACGTGCACCGGGCGGTGGCCGGCGAGTTCACCGACCGCCTCGTGGAACGGATGTCCGCGCTCAGCGTGGGTGACGGCCTGGCCGAGGGCACCGGCCTGGGGCCGCTCGTGAGCGCCGCCCAGCAGCAGCGCGTCGCCGGCCTCGTGCAACGAGCGGTGGATGCCGGTGCGCAGGTGGCGTGCGGGGGCAGGGCTACCCCCGCCCCCATGCACGGCTACGAGGCCACCGTGCTCACCGGGGTGGCCCCCGACAACCCGGTGCTCTCCGAGGAGATCTTCGGGCCCGTTGCACCCGTGGTGGTGGTCGACGACATCGAGGCGTCGATGCACCTGCTGAACGGGGTCGACCACGGCCTGGTGTCGTACGTGTACACCCGTGACGCGGGGCGCGGCATGCGCATCGCGGCCGCCCTCGAGACCGGCATGGTGGGACTGAACCGTGGGCTTGTGAGCGACCCAGCGGCACCGTTCGGGGGAGTGAAGCAGTCAGGCATCGGTCGCGAGGGGGCCCACGAGGGTCTGCTTGAGTTCTGCGAGACGAAGTACGTGGCGACGCAGTGGTGAGAGGCGGCTAGGCGCCGTGGGCATCCCTTCGGTGCGCACCGAGCACATCGGCACCGAAATCGTTCACCGGGTCACGCCACACGGTGTGGACGTGGTTGCCCTGTCGCGTCGTGTTGTCGTACTCGGCGAGCAGACGCGGCCCGTGCAGCCGGTAGTAGTGCGGCCCGCCCCGCTCCAGACCGCCGGCCCACGCGAAGTGGATGTCGTCGAATGACGCGTCGACGCGTTCCCACTCGGCGCCCGCCATCTCCTCCGGCACGCGGTCGACGTACGTCGCGATCAGCGCACGGAGGATGTCCCGTTGTCCGGTTGACATGCGGCCGACAGGGAGGCCGATCGGGGTGTCCCGCCAACGCACCGCATCGATGTGCGACACATCAAGACCGATGCGTTGCTCCTCGGTTGCCTGGATGGTCTCGACGACCTCTCTGAGCTCGCCGGTGAACTCGTTGCGCCACACACGCAGCAAGGGCAGCGGGGCATCACCCTCGGAGAGATTCGCCCTGTTCGCCCCCACGAGGTCGACAGGTGGCACAGGCGAGACGACCGCCGTCACCAGTTGATCGTCATCGAGCACAGCCAGCAGGTCCCTCGCAATGTCCTCGCACGCCGCGAGCGGTCGCAGGAGATGACCACCGAGAAGTGGTGTCGAGGCAGGATCGGCCCCGAGGAAGCACGGGGTGCCGGAGATGACCTCACCGTTAAGCACCGTGAAGTTCAACGACACGTGGTGACCACCGAAACGCCAGCCCCACCGGTCCGAGCCCGGTTCGCCGAAGATGCGCAGGAAGTAGCGCAGTGGGTCACGCGCGCGGGGCCAGTCCCAGAACAAGGTGAATCCCTCGAGACGGTCGAGCACGTTCTCGAGCCCGAGAACGGTCGCAACGGTCGCATACCCCGGTCCGCTGAGCGCGGAGTCGATCAGCCGCATCACGAGTCTCTGCTGCACCGGCGAGAGCCCGTGCATCGTCAGACCTCCGTGGTCGGTGGGTGTGTAGAACCACAACCGGCGCTCCTCCTCGGAGGGGAACGGCCATTGTGCGACGCTCAGCTGGTCGGGGTCGAGTGTGGCGAGGACGGATGCCGCTGCATCCGACATCGCACGGGCGACCGACGGGCTCACGACCCGGGCCCTTTCAGCCCGAAGATGAGGTCGGGGTCTCCCGGCTCCCAGTCCTGGTCGAACTGGGATCGACGGCCGATCCGCTCGGTCCGCCGCACGAGGCCCCGCCCCACCTCCAGTTGTGTGCGCTCGTAGCGGGCAAGCGAAGAGGTGAGATCGTCTCCCGACCCGAGCGCATCGGCCAGTGCCCACGCATCGTCTGCGGCCTTCGCGGTGCCGGCGGCCGCATGCGGCCTGCCGAGGAACGCCGCGTCACCGAGCAGGCACGTGCGACCGAACACCATGCGCGGTATGTCAAGGTCGTAGACAACCTGCACGAAGGGCTGTTCCGTTGCTTGCACCACCCATGAGACGGCCCGGGGGAGGCGTGCGAGGGCATGCGCCTTCATCTCGGCCACGTGGCGATGTGATGCCGTCCCGGGCGGCAGGGACACCTCGCGACGGGAACCTCCATCATCCGTCATGAGATCCTCGAGGTCGCCACCCTCGGCATAGTTGCGGTACCAGACATAGTTGACCGCACGCCGGCCCCGCTCCGTCGACCCGTCCGGCCCGGGAATCGGGTACACGAGGATGTGGCTGTTCGCATACACGTGATACGTGATCGCATCGTCGAGTGCGGCGCTCACGTCGTCGGGGAGATCTGCCTCGGGCACCATGCCGCGCCATGCGACGTAGCCCGCGTAGCGCGGTGAGAGCCCGGGAAGCAGCCGGGAGCGCGCGGTGGACCCGACACCGTCGGCGAACACCACGAGCTCGGCCTTGCTCGAGTGCCCGTTCGCGAAGTGAGTCGTGACCGCGTTGCCTGCGTCATCCCACGACACCATCTCGTGGCCGAGGTGACAGCGGCCGGCCGGCAGACACCCGAGGAGGCTCCTGTAGACCGTGTTCCAGCTGCTGAACCTGTAGCGGTGCCCCTCCTCGTGGAGGATCGAGCCGTCGCGACGGAGGTAGCGGATGAAGCGGGTCGAGGTGCTGATTGTGTCGGGATCGCAACCCGCAACCTCCGTGAGATACCGCGATGTCTCGGGAAGCAGCCCGATACCGGCTCCCCGCTGGACCAGTTCCGACGGCGAACGCTCGAAGACGTGCACGTCATGGTCGTGATGCGCGAGCACGAGCGCCGCGGTCAGACCCCCGATGGAGCCCCCGATGATGTCGACCTTCACGGTCGGTGGCCGGTCAGGGCTTCCCGAACGTTGCCACCGAGTCGATCCCGCAGACGAACAGCACGCGACGCTCGTCGATGGACGGGTCGCGGAGTCCGTAGGTGTCACCCTGGCCGATGTACTTCTGCCAGATTCGGTTCAGCTGCTCCGTGACGAACGAACCCTCCTTGGGGTCGTCCTCGGAGATCTCCCTCTCGACGGTGACCTTCATCGACACCCAGTGGTACATGTTCTCGGGGTTCATGATGAGAAGTGTCACCTGGGGGTTCTTGCGGATCCATCCGGTCTTCTTTCGGTGTGCCGCCACGTTGATGAGGACCTTGTCGCCCTGGTAGTCGAACCACATCGTGGTGAGCCCCGGACGTCCGTCGGCACCGATGACGGCCATCGTGCAGGCGTACGGCTTGTCGAGCAACTGCTTGTAGATGGGGTCGAGGTCGTCGAGGGAGGTGATCTTGTCCCTCTCGCCGACGCCGAACTGGCCGGGCTGGAGCCCGTTCGCCACGTCCTTGAACTTTGCGAGTTTGATAGCCACGTTCGGCCTCCCTGCATGTCGTGCCGCGGTCGGCGGCGGTGCCCGAACCGTAACACCGACCCGAGGATCAGGGTCAACCGTTCCACGGTCCGGGAGGACCGCAGGGGACTAAGGTCATGACGCCATGAGCGAGCAGACCGACACCCAGCACTCGTGGCTCAGCCCCGAGGACCTTCAGGCGGTCCGCAACCAGGTTCCGCTCGTGTACGTGGACGCCGTGCCCGTGCGCACCGACCACGACGGCACGGTGACCCACGTGGGCATGCTGCTGCGCCAGGCCGCCGACGGCACCATCAGCCGCATGGTGGTGTCGGGCCGGGTGATGCTGAACGAGCGGATCCGCGACGCCCTCATGCGCCACCTCGAGAAGGACCTCGGCCCCATGGCCTTTCCCCGTGTGCCGCCCGAGCCGGCTCCGTTCACCGTGGTGGAGTACTTCCAGGACCCCTCCGTGTCGGGTTTCTTCGACCCCCGCCACCACGCGGTCAGCCTCGCGTTCGTGGTGCCCGTCACCGGGGAGTGTCACCCCACCCAGCAGGCACTCGACCTCGCCTGGTTCACGCCCGAGCAGGCGGTGAGCCCCGAGGTCATCCGCGAGATGACGAGCGGCCACGACCGTCTCATCCGTCTCGCGCTCGCGTCGGTCGGCCAGCTGCCCTGAGCGGGGCGCACCGCGCACCTCCACAAGACATGCGTGATGTGCCAGCGCGCACTCACGCTGCTCGCCTACGATTCGTGCCGTGCCAGAGGGTGACACCATCCACCGTGCCGCTGCCGCGCTCCGTACTGCGCTCGTCGGCCGTGTGATCACCGGCTTCCAGGCCCCCCGTCTCGTCGGCCCCGGACCCGGTCTCGGCAGTGCCGTGGAGTCCGTGGAGAGCCACGGCAAGAACCTCGAGATCACCTTCGACGACGGCATCGTGCTGCACACGCACATGCGCATGACGGGCTCGTGGCACCTGTACAGGCCCGGCGAGAAGTGGCGCAAGCGCCGCCACCAGGCCCGCGCGATCATCTCCACGGATGACTGGATCGCCGTGTGCTTCAACGCACCCGTGGTGGAGACGTGGCGCGTTCCCGACCGCAACCGCCACCCGCGCGCAGGCCGTCGCGGACCCGACCTCTGCTCGGCCGACGCCGACCTCCACGAGTGCGCGGCGCGTCTCTTCCACTACGACCGTCCCGACACCACCGTCGCCGAGGCGATGCTCGACCAGCGCGTGATGTGCGGTGTCGGCAATGTGTACCGCTGCGAGGTGCTGTGGGCGTGCGGCGTCCACCCGTGGGCACCCGTGGGCACACTGCCGGAGTCCACGTGTCTCGACCTCGTGCTCACCGCGGCGGGTCAGCTGCGCTCGAACCTCACCTCACCCGCGCGCATCACCGCGCCCGACGTTCCCGGCGGCCTCGCGGTGTACGGACGCAACGGTCAGCGCTGCGTGCGCTGTGGTGATGTGGTGCGCCTCACCAAGCACGGCGAGATGGCGCGGCTCCTCTACTGGTGCCCCGGTTGCCAGACGGTGGGGGAGACCTGGCCCGCGCTGGACTCCTCCGATCCCGTGGCCCGTGCCACCGACCCGCACCCGGCCGCCAGCAGGTTCGTGTCCGACGTGCTGCGCCACCGCGACGCGAGCTGACCGGCCCGGATTTCGCGCGACTAGGCGCGGCCCATGATGCGGTCGACCGCGATCTCCACGGCCACCCTGTCGGCGCGCTCGCCCGGCTGGCGGTAGCGCGCCGCGTACCCCGCAACGGCGAGTTCGACCCGTGCCGGGTCGTCGGTGCCGCTCACTGTGCCCTCGAGCGTGAGCCAGCGACCGCCGTCCACCTGTGACACCGCGGCCCTGCCGCCACGCAGTGCGTTGCGGTACTTCTGCGAGGACGCGAACGTGATGATGCGCACCGTGCGAGTCGCGTCATCGTACGAGAACCCCACCGGGACCACGTGCGGCGAGCCGTCGGCGCGGAACGTGGTGAGCGAGGCAAGGTGGTACTCGGCCAGGAACGAGAGCGCGTCGTTGCCGAGCGAGCCCGGCTGCAGGCTCACGTGGTGACCAGCGCGTCGAGGATGTCGACCTTGGTGGCACGCCACGCGGGGTACACCGCGGCCAGCACACCGACCACGAACGACATCACGAGAATGAACACGGTGGAGGCCACCGGCAGCTGGAACGAGGTCAGGCCCTGGTCGCGCAGGCTGAACACGATCACCCAGCCGAGCCCGACGCCGAGCACGATGCCGGTGACGGACCCGAGCAGCGAGGTGATCACGCTCTCCCAGCGCACGGTGGTGCGCACCTGCGACTTCGTCATGCCGACGGCACGCAGGAGGCCGATCTCGCGCTGGCGCTCGAACACCGACAGCAGCAGGGTGATCACGATGCCCACCACCGCGATGATCACCGACAGGAACAGCAGGCCGTAGATGAGCCCGAGCAGCTGGTTCACCTGGCCGGCCTGCTCGTCGATGTACTCCTGCTTCGACAGCAGTTTCCCCTGGCCGGCCGCATCCACCGCAGCCTGCAGGGCGGGCCGGACCGTGGCAGGGTCGGCACCGTCGGCGAGGCGCACATACACGCCGAAGTCGAAGTACTGCACGTTCGCCCCGGCCGCGAGCTCGCGGCTCACGACGCGGTTGCCCGCGAGGTCGTCGTTCTCGTACAGACCGCGCACGGTGAGGGTGCGCTCCGAGGAGTCGGCGAGGGTCACCTTCAGGGTGGAGCCCACCGGTGCCTCGTTGCGCTCCGACCAGTCACGCGCGAGGAAGATGCCGTTCTCGTCGAGGTCGAAGTATTCCGCACCGACCAGGCCGATGTCGTAGTTGCCCTCGATGGTGGCCGGGTTGATCACGGTGAGCTGGCGGCCCCTGCCGTCGATCTTCACGAGCATCAGTCCGATGCCGGTGGCACTCTGCACGCCCTGCACCTTCGCGATGTCGTCGGCGAGTGTCGGGCTGAGACCGCCGAAACCGGCCGACTGCACGCTGATGGCGTAGTCGCCCTTGAACTGCTCGGTGAAGATGTCGGAGATCTGGCCCTTGATGCTGGCGGCGAGTGCGGACACCGCGGTCACGAGGGCCACGCCGATCAGCACGGGACTGGCGGTGCGGCTCGTGCGCTTGGGGTTGCGGGCGCTGTTCTCGCGGGCCATGCGTCCGGTCACGCCGCGCAGGCGCGCCGCCGGCATGCCGAGTGCGCGCGACACGGGGCGAGCGAGCACCGGCCCGAGGATGATCGTGCCGCCGAACACGAGGAGAATGCCGAGGCCGAGCCACGTGTTGTCGGCCCCGCCGACCACCGCACGGTTCACCGCGACACCGGCGGCGACCTTGGACAGGCCGATCACCGTGCGGCGCCGGCCGGGGGCCACGAGCTCGATGGCCGTCGCACGCATGGCAGCCAGCGGCGGAACCCTGCCGGCGCGCAGCGCGGGGAGGAACGCCGACACCAGGGTGACGACGGTGCCCACGATGACGGTGTTCAGAACCATCGAGCCCTGCACCACGAGACCCGAGCTGGGGATG
>JBJTFB010000165.1:0-10674 GCA_046093205.1 Acidimicrobiales bacterium | reverse complement strand
TACAGGAGCGACCCCTCGCGCAGTGCCGTGACGAGCGGGCCGTCCACGAACACCTCCGGGTCATAACCCTCGTTCAGAACCCTCGCCGGGTCGAAGTGGCCCACGAGCCTGGCGGGCGTGAGCTCCGCATTGCCCTCCACGAACTCGAAACCGATGCCGAGCCCACCCGACACCGCACGCAGCAGCGTGGACTTGCCCGTTCCCGGCGGGCCCTCGAGCAGCACATGGCGGCCTGCCGCGAGTGCGGCGAGAACGAGCTCCATCTCCCGTGCACGGCCGACGACGCGGCCCGACAGTGACGCGAGAAGGGCGCGGCTGTCAGTCATTCACGATGATGCCGCGGATGTTCACTCCGTCGCGCATCGCCTGGTAGCCATCATTGATCTGCTCGAGGCTGTAGCGGCGGGTGATGAGTTCGTCGAGTTTCAGCTGACCTGCGCGGTACATGTCGAGCAGCGCGGGGATGTCGGCGCGGGGGTTCAGGCTGCCGAAGATGGTGCCCTTGACCTCCTTGTTCCACATCGCCAGCTGGAAGAGGCTCATCTTCACGTCGGTGTCGGTCATGGGCGAGATGGCGGTGACGACGCACGTGCCGCCCTTGCCCACGAGTGCCATGGCCTCTTCCATCATGTCGCCGTGGAGGACACCGGGCGTGAGAATGACACGGTCGGCCATCTCGCCCCAGGTGAGCTCGTTCACCGATTGCATCGCCTCGGTCATCGACGCGAACGTGTGCGTGGCACCGAACTCCATCGCCTTCTCGCGCTTGAACTCCACCGGGTCGATGGCGATGACGCGCTTCGCGCCGGCCATGCGTGCACCCTGCACCGCGTTGATGCCGATGCCGCCGATGCCCACCACCACCACGGTGTCGCCGGGCTGGGTGTCGGCGCGCTTCGTGGCCGAGCCCCAGCCGGTGGCCACGCCGCAGCTCACGAGCGCGACGGCCTCGAGCGGGAGGTCGGGCTCCACCTTGATGAGCGAGGCCTCGGCGACGCACGCGTACTCACTGAACGTGCCGAGCTTGGCCATCATCGTGAGCGGTGTGCCGTCACTGTCGAAGTGACGCGGCGTGCCGTCGGTGATCATGTGGCCCATCAAGGTGCCCGCACCGAAGTTGCACAGGTTCTGGCGGCCCGTCGAGCAGTAGCGGCAGCGACCGCAGGACGGAACGAAGCTCGCCGACACGTGGTCACCGGGCTTCACGGAGGTGACGTTCGCGCCGACCTCCATCACGATGCCCGCACCCTCGTGGCCGCCGACGAACGGGAAGAACTTCGCGCCCATGAGATCGAGGAGGTCCTGCGGGGGAACCATGTCGCCGGTGACGAAGTGCTCGTCGGAGTGGCACATGCCGGCCACCTTCCAGTTCACCAGCACCTCGTTCGCCTTCGGCGGGTCGACCTGGATCTCCTCGACCTGCCAGGGCTGCTCGAGCCCCCTCAGCACCGCTGCACGTGACTTCATGTTCGTCTTCTCCCCTGGTTTGCGTTCTCTGTGTCGTTCGTTGTCAGTCGTAGACAAGCACGCCGCGGATGTTCTTCCCGTCGCGCATGTCCTGGTAGCCCTCGTTCACGCCCTCGAGCGGGTACGTCTTCGTGACGAGACCGTCGAGGTCGAGCAGGCCCTCGCGGTACAGACCCGCGAGCTTCGGGATGTCATGGCGCGGGTTCCCCGAGCCGAACAGCGAACCGACCAGCTGCTTCTCCATCAGCGTGAGATCGAGAAGGCTGATCGCCGCCCCCTTGGTCTCGAGTGCCGGGTGAATGTTGGTGACCACCACACGGCCGCGCTTCGAGGTGAGGGCCATCGCCTCGCCCATCACGCCGCCGTCGCCGACGCCCATGGTCATGATGACCTTGTTCGCCATGGTTCCCCAGGTGACGTCCTGCACCAGCGAGAACGCCTCCGCCATCGACGAGGCCGTGTGCGTGGCACCGAACTCCATCGCCTTCTCGCGCTTGTACTCGACGGGGTCGATCGCAATGATGCGCTTCGCACCCGCGAGCCGCGCACCCTGGATCGCGTTCGCGCCGATGCCGCCCACACCCACCACGCACACGGTGTCGCCGGGGGTGACGTCGGCCGCGTACACGGCCGAACCCCATCCGGTCACCACGCCGCAGCCGAGCAGGCACGCCTTGTCGAGCGGCAGGTCGTTGTCGATCTTGATGCACGATGCCTCGTGCACCACCGTGTGGTGGGCGAACGTGCCGAGAAGGCACATGAGACCGAGGTCCTGGCCGTTCGCGTGGTGACGCGCTGTGCCGTCGGCAATCTGACGGCCGATCCCCATCGCGGCCCCTAGGTCACACAGGTTCTGGCGACCGTTGGAGCAGCTCGGGCACTTGCCGCACGACGGGATGAACCCGAACACCACATGGTCACCGGGTGCGAGCCACGAGACGCCCTCGCCCACCTGCTGCACGACACCCGCGCCTTCGTGGCCACCGATGATCGGCAACGCGAACGGAAGGTCACCGGTGACGAGATGCTCGTCGGAGTGGCACATGCCGGACGCCGCGATCTTCACGAGCACCTCACCCGGGCCCGGCGGGTCGAGCTCGATCTCCTCGATGCTCCACGGAGCACCGACCTCCCACAGGACTGCTGCCTTCGTCTTCATGGCCACAAACCCCCTCCGGCATCCGGCGGGACGGCCGGCGCCACTTGCGTACCGGCACGACCGCCGGCACGACGCCGACACTACTTGCGGTTCCGAAGGGGGCACCAACGGGGCCGGCGTGGCTACTGTGGCCTCCATGGAACAGGACACCCCACAGGAGCCCGCGACCGTGGCCGCGGAGAGCGACGTCGTCGAGGAACTGCTCGTCGAGGAGATCTCCATCGACGGCATGTGCGGCGTCTACTGATCCCGGTCATCTGCCCGGACGCACCCGCGTGACCACCACCCTCGACTCCGCCTGCTCACTGCACCCCCGGGTGGCGGTGAGGCCCGAGCCCTTCGGCGCTCTCGCCTACCACTACGGGAACCGCCGGCTCGTGTTCCTGCGCCACCCCGACGTGGTCCGCGTGGTCACCTCGCTCGCCGACCACCCCAGCGTGCGGGCCGCCCTGGAGGCGGCCGGGATAGCAGAGGACCGCTGGCCCGCGTTCGTGAAGGCCATCGACTCCCTCACCCGCTCGGAGATCATCGATGTCCTCTGAGACGCTCGTCGACCAGATGAAACAGGGTCTCGACGCCCCCATCTGTCTCACATGGGAGCTCACGTACGCGTGCAACCTCGAGTGCATCCACTGTCTGAGCAGCAGCGGACAGCGCGACCCGAGGGAGCTCTCCACGGAGCAGTGCATCGCGGTCATCGACGAACTGCGCGACCTCCAGGTGTTCTACGTGAACATCGGGGGCGGCGAGCCGATGATCCGACGCGACTTCTTCGACATCGTGAACCATGCCACCGGCAGCGGCGTCGGGGTGAAGTTCTCCACGAACGGTGCGTTCATCGATGTCAAGGCGGCGCGCCGGCTCGCCTCGATGGACTACCTCGACATCCAGATCAGTCTCGACGGAACCGATGCGGCAACGAACGATGCGGTGCGCGGGGCCGGATCGTTCGACACCGCGATGCGGGCCATGCAGAACCTGGACGACGCGGGGTTCGGCCCCTTCAAGATCTCGGTGGTCGTCACGCGGCACAACGTCGACCAGCTCGACGGCTTCAAGGCCCTTGCCGATTCCTTCGGGGCGCAGCTGCGTGTCACACGCCTGCGCCCGGCGGGCCGCGGTGCGGATTCCTGGCATCGCCTGCACCCCACGAACGCACAGCAGCGGCAGATCTACGACTGGCTTCTCGCGCACGGCGAGAACGTGCTCACCGGTGACTCCTTCTTCCACCTGAACGCGCTCGGTGACCCGCTGCCCGGACTGAACATGTGCGGTGCGGGGCGCGTGGTGTGCCTGATCGACCCCGTCGGCGACGTGTACGCGTGCCCGTTCGTGATCCACGAGGAGTTCAGGGCGGGCAACGTGCTGGCACCGGGCGGGTTCGCCTCGGTGTGGCGGGAGAGCGAACTCTTCCGCTCGCTGCGCGAACCGCAGAGTGCCGGTGCGTGTGCCTCGTGCGGTGCGTACGACGCGTGCCAGGGCGGCTGCATGGCGGCGAAGTTCTTCACCGGACTGCCGCTCGACGGCCCTGACCCGGAGTGCGTGGGCGGCGACGGAGAGACGCTCCTCGCATCGGTGCCGGTGGCACTCGCCCCACGACCGAGCCCCGACCACTCGAAGCCGCAGCGCACGGGCCGCCCCGACATCCTCGTGGGCGGCGGCAACTGACATGGACACTCTGGTAACGGTCGCCGTTGTTGTTGTTGCCTATTTCCTCGGCACCATCCCGAGCGCCATCATGGTGGCCCGCTCGAAGGGCATCGACATCACCACGTTCGGCAGCGGCAACCCCGGTGCGAGCAACGTGGGACGTGCACTCGGCACGAAGTACTTCGTGATCGTGATGGCCATGGACGCCGCAAAGGGTGCAGTGCCCACGGCCCTGATGCTGGGCGACCGCAAGGTCGCCTACATGTGTGGTGCGGCCGCAATCGTGGGCCACATCTTCCCCGTCACCCGCCGCCTGAAGGGCGGCAAGGGCATCGCCACGGGGGGTGGCGTGGTGCTCGCCCTCTTCCCCGCCGTGCTTGCTGTCGCGCTTGCCACGTGGCTGGTGCTGATGAAGACCACGAAGAAGGCCTCCGTGGGTTCGATCTTCGCCGTCCCCGTCGTGGTAGCCGGGCTGCTCATCGTGGGCCCGCCAGCCTGGGAAGTGTGGAGCATGGTCGGGCTGTGCGTGCTGGTGGAGGTGCGCCACCTCGGCAACATCAAGCGCCTCTTCGCCGGGTCGGAGCCCCCGGTGACCGGAACACAGTCGTAATCTCGGGACCGTGCTGCCGGTCATCGACTCCTTCTTCGACTGGCTGAAGGACTACTCCGGTTCCCCGTGGTTCTACATCGTCATCTTTGCGGTGGCGGTGCTCGACAGCGTGGTGCCGATCGTGCCGAGCGAGACCATGGTGATCATCGGCGGTGTCAGCGCCGGACTGCACGACCTCTTCTGGCCGTTCGTGGTTGCGGTCGCGGCCGGCGGTGCGTTCACGGGTGACCTCCTCAGTTACACCATCGGCCGGAAGGCCTCGAACTGGTTCGAGCGCCGTTACAACAGCACCGAGAAGGGGGCACGGCGCCTGCAGTGGGCCCGTGACCAGGTGGAGAAGCGTGGCGGCGAGCTGCTGATCACGGCGCGCTTCATCCCGGGCGGACGGACCCTTCTCACCCTCACCTGCGGCATCACTGGACAGCCGCGCCGGTGGTTCATGCGCTGGATCGGTGTCGCGGCCACGGTGTGGGGCACGTACGCAACGATGCTCGGTTTCATCGGTGGCCGCACGTTCCAGGACAACCACACGAAGGCCTTCCTCGTCGCGTTCGCCACCGCGATCGGTGTCACCGCGTTCAACGAGCTCGTTCGTTTCGTCTGGAAGCGGACGCGCCGCAACCCCGCATGAGCGCCGACCGCGGGTCGCATCTTCTCGTGGTGCCGGTCGGTTCGTTCGAGCAGCACGGCGCGCACCTGCCGCCCTCCACGGACTCGCTGATCATCACCGCAGTTGCCGGGACAGCGTGCAGCGGCCGCGACGTCACCCTCGGACCCACGGTGAACGTGACCGCGAGTGACGAGCACGCCGGGTTCACCGGCACACTCAGCATCGGCACCGACCTCACCGCCTCCACCCTCGTGGCGATCGCGACATCCGCGACGGGGTGGGCCGGCGGGGTCCTCTTCGCCAACGGCCACGGCGGCAACGCCGACGCGCTCGCGATGGCGGGCGAGGAACTCTCCGCCCGAGGGGTGGCGCACGACGTATGGTCACTGCCCCTGTACGACGGTGCCGACATGCACGCCGGTCTCACCGAGACCAGTGTGATGCTTCACCTGCACCCTGAACTGGTGCGGATGGACCTCGCCCGGGTGGGCAACACCGGGGATGCCGCGGACCTCATGCCGATGATGCGCACAGGTGGGGTGCGCGCAGTGTCGACGAGCGGGGTGCTCGGTGACCCCACCGGCGCCTCCGCCGCGCACGGTCGCGCCGTGTTCACGATGTGGGTCGGGTCGTTGTCGAACCGCATCGACGGCCTGCGTGCCGGGCGGCAGGGGTGAACACCCCCGCACACACCGTGCTGAGCGCCGACCGGCGGTGGTGGCGCTCGCGAGACCGGCGCGGTGTGCTCGCCGGGAGCCCGGGAACGTTCCTGCGCGTGTCGGAGAACGGCGTCGCAGTGCTCGACTCCGTCGAGGCGGCACACCCTGTGGAGCGTTCGGTGTTGACCTCCCGGCTCGTGGCCACTGGGGCCGCTCACCCCGAGCCGGGTGCACCGGTCGCGGCCACCGATGTGACGGTGGTGGTGCCGGTGTTCGCCGCCGACACCGGCACTGTCCAGCGGGTGCAGCAACTCGTGGACTTGCTCGCCCCGCTTGCCGTGGTTGTGGTGGACGACTGCTCGCCCGTCGCCGTCGATGTGCGTTGCAGTGCGGTGGTGCGCCGGGACACGAACGGCGGGCCCGGTGCGGCGCGCAACAGCGGCCTTGCAACCGTCGGCACCCCGGTGGTGGCGTTCGTCGACAGCGACGTGCAGGCCACCGCCGCCGACATCCTGCGGCTCACCGGTCATCTTGCGGACCCGCAGGTGGCACTCGTGGCTCCGAGGGTGATGTCGCGCGACGGTCTGCGCGCGGTGGAGCAGTACGACGCCCTGCGCAGCCCGCTCGACATGGGCCCGCACCCCGCCACGGTGCGTCCGCGTTCGCACGTTCCCTACGTGCCCACCGCGGTGCTCGTGACGAGGGCCGACACGGTGCGGGCCGACACGGTGCGGGCCGACACGGTGCGGGCCGGCTTCGACGAGGGTCTGCGCTGGGGTGAGGACGTCGAGTTCGTGTGGCGGACAGTGGCGGCAGGTGCCGTGTGCATCTATGACCCTGCGGTCACCTGCACCCACGAGCCGCGCCGCGGCATCGCGGCAATGATCTCCCAGCGCTTCGGCTACGGCCGCAGTGCGGCGGGCATCGACAGCCGCATCCCGTGGTCGGTGGCACCGGTGCAGGCGAACGTGTTCCACGTGGCGCCGCTCGCACTGCTTCTGGCCGGCCAGTTGCCGTGGGCCGCCGCCGCCCTCGCGGTGTCGGTGGCGTGGACGTTCGTCGCGCTTCACGGAATGGGACTCGCGCCCCGCGACCGACTCGAGGTTGCGCGGCTGTCGGTGTCGTCGGCATCAGGTGCGCTGGCGCGGGCGGTGTGCAGGGAGTGGTGGCCGGCATTCGCCGTTGCCTCGGCGTTCAGCCAGGCATTCACCGTTGCCCTCTTCATGCCGCTGTCGGCACTGCTGCTGATAGACCTCCGCCGGTCACGTCCGTCGAACCAGGCGCTCTTCGTGGTGATGCGACTTCTCGACTGGGCCGCCTACGGGGCAGGAGTGTGGGCGGGTGCGCTCGAGCGGCGCTCGCCGCGGTGTCTCCTGCCGCGTCTCAGCGTGAGGCGGTCTGCACGCGCCGCGTGATGTCGGCGCAGTCCAGGCACACCGACTCCGGGATGAGCCCGGTCTTCATCAGCTGCGCGAAGATCGCACACCCGAGGCAGAATCCGAGGGCCGCCTCGAGTGTGGCGGCGAACACCAGCATCGCGATCGTCACCTGCGAGGCACCCTCGAGACCGAGCAACCAGAGCACCGACGCAGTCGCGGTGAACGCGAGACCCATCGACTGGGCGAAACGCTTCGGCGGCCCGGCCACGAAACGGTGCTCGAAGCGCAGGCGCGGGGTCACCACATCGACTGCGAGACGACCGAGCGGGCTGAACCGTGGCCCGGCGAGAACTCGAGCGAGGAAGCCGTAGGTCAGCGGAACGAGAAGCCATGCCCAGCCGGTGGCGAGGAACGCAACGCTCATTGCCACCACTCCGCCGGCCACGATGCGTGCGCTGGTGTCGTTGACCGGGTTCGGGAAGGAGAAGATTTTTGCCACGGCGACACGCTACGCAGGAAAACCCGACCCAACAACTCAGGATTAGCGATGGCTACCCTGTGGGGGTGACGCTCCGCCTTGCCGTGCATGAATCGCGCTGGCTCAATCACGTCCAGTCGACCGCCCGGGCCATGCCCGGCCTGGTGCCCGTGGTGAAGGGCAACGGCTACGGCTTCCGCCGCTGGAACCTCATGCCCCTGGCCGGCCAACTGGCCTCCGAGGTGGCCGTCGGCACCGTCTACGAGGTGCGCGACGTGCCGGCCGGGGTGGTGCCGATCGTGCTCACCCCCACCCTGTCGGCACCGCCGCAGAACCTGCCGCGCAACACCGTCCTCACCGTGGGAAGCATGTCGCACCTGAAGGCACTCGTGCACCTCGGTTGGCGCGGTGACGTGATGGTGAAACTGCAGTCGTCGGCGATGCGGTTCGGGCTCGCCCAGCCCGACTTCCTCCCGCTGATGGAGGAACTGCGCGCCAACCACTTCACGGTGCGCGGATACGCGGTGCACCCGCCGCTCGAGGGCGACCCGAGGAACCACGTGCGGGACATCGAGAAGTGGCTGCGCATCATCCCGAACGACGCACCGCTGTACGTGAGCCACCTCGACCAGGCCGCGTACGCACACGTGCGCGAGCGTCACCCCGACCGCTCGTGGAGGATCAGGCTCGGCACCGCGCTGTGGCACGGCGACAAGTCGATGATGCAGCTGTCGGCCGACGTTCTCGACCACCATCCCGTGGAGGCCGGAATGCGCGCCGGCTACCGGCAGACCGCGATCGCCGGCCCGGGGGAGATAGTGATTGCCGGGTGCGGCACTGCGCACGGTGTGCGCATGCTCGATGACGGCCGCAGCCCGTTCCATTACCAGAGGCAGAGGCTGAACGTGCTGGAACCGCCGCACATGCATGTGTCGATGCTGCTTCTCGCGCGCGGCAGGCCCGTGCCGCCGGTGGGTGAATGGATCGACGTGCAGCAGCCCCTCACCCGCGTGCAGGTGGACATCCTGCAGTGGGTGCGCTGACGCGACGGTTCACCTGCCGTTGCGGTTGAGTCCGCGCCAGCCCACCGCCGCCGCGCCCACCAACGGACCCTGGTCACCGAGACGCGCGGGCACGATGCGCGCCCCGCGGGAGAACTCAATGCCGCACAGTTCGTCGAGTGTCCGCTGGGCCGAGGCGAAGAACGTCGCACCGAAACCGATCGCCACGCTGCCGCCGACCACTGCGAGACGCAGGTCGAGAAGGTTGCACACCGACGCCACGGCGCGGCCGACGAGCCGGCCCGTGCGCTGCATGGTCTCGTAGGTCGGCTCGGTGGGCGGACGCCCGGTGATGGCCTCGATGGCCGGCCCGGACGCCTCTGCCTCGAGGCAACCACGACCGCCGCAGGTGCACCGTCGACCGTTCGGCTCCACCACCACGTGGCCCACGTGCCCTGCGTTCCCGCTGGCGCCCTCGAGCAGCTCACCGTTCAGCACGATCCCGCCGCCGACCCCGGTGGAAACCACCATCGCCATGAAGTTGTCGACTCCCCTGGCCGCCCCCAGCCACCCCTCGGCGAGAGCGAGGGCCTTCGCGTCGCCGTCCCCGTACACGGGGAGACCGGTGAGCGCGGCGAGGCGCGAGCGCAGCGGGAAGTCCCGCCAGGCGGGGATGTTCAGGGGCGAGACCTCCTCGGCATTCGGCGTGATCGGGCCGGCGGAGCCGATGCCGCACACGGTCACGGGCATGCCGTGGCGCTCCCGCGCACGACTCACCTGCGAACGCACCAGGCGCGCGAGCTCCTCGAAGTGCTCGTCGGCGGTGTCGCGAGGGTCCACCCGGTGCATCTCGCGGTCGAGCAGCTCGCCGCTGCGCGTCACGAGGCCCACCGCGAACTTGGTGCCCCCGATGTCGACGGCGAGGGCCAGGTCCATAGGGAGAAAAGTATTTCCGCTGTCGGGCGGCCGCACCCAATCGGACCCCGTCGGTACCCCCGTCGCCGTCCGCCTCACTATGTTCTGCGCCGTGCCGACCGACTGGAACCCCCTGCTGCGGGAGGAACTGGAAAGGCCCTACTGGGCCGACCTGCAGCAGTTCGTGGCGGACGAACGACGACGGCACCGCGTGTTCCCGCCGGAGGACGAGGTGTTCGCCGCGCTGCACGAGACACCGTTCGCATCCGTGCGGGTGGTGATCCTCGGCCAGGACCCGTACCACGGTGCGGGCCAGGCACACGGCCTGTGCTTCTCGGTGCGCAGAGGTGTCGCCGTGCCGCCCTCGCTGCGCAACATCCACGCCGAGCTGCGCAGCGACCTCGGCATCGACACACCGTCGCACGGGGACCTGTCCGCGTGGGCGCGCCGTGGTGTGCTGCTGCTCAACACCACCCTCACCGTGCGCGAGGGTCAGGCCGGGAGTCACCAGGGTCGCGGGTGGGAGACGTTCACCGACCGCGTGATCGAGACGGTGAACGAACGCACCGAACGCACCGTGTTCGTTCTGTGGGGAGGCCACGCGCGGAAGAAGAAGGCCCTGGTGAGGAACCCGCTGCACACGGTGATCGAGAGCGCACACCCCTCTCCGTTGTCGGCGCACAACGGTTTTCTCGGCAGCAGACCGTTCTCCCGGGCGAATGCCGCCCTCGTCGAGGCGGGACTCG
>JBJTFB010000164.1:0-2539 GCA_046093205.1 Acidimicrobiales bacterium | reverse complement strand
GTGGCACTGAAACTGTCGGACGGTTCGTCGCGCGGCATGTCGACCGTGCTGCTGGCCGCACTGCGCAGGCTCGGTGTGGACGTGTCCGGTGTTCCCGGGTCCGTCGCCGAGGTGGCATACGGCCACGGGAAGCCAGTGGGCCGCGTGAGAGCGATCGGCTTCGGGTGACATGACCTCCATTCCCTTCGTGCCGCGCATCGACGATGCAGCACACGGTGTGTGCGAGCAGATGTCACCACTCGTGCAGCGGATCATCTGTGCGAACCCGGGGAAGTTCACCTACATGGGAACCGGCACCTACATCGTGGGCGGACGGCAGTGCGTGGTGATCGACCCCGGCCCGCGCATGGATCCGCACCGCGACGCAATCGCCGCCGCCGTCGCCGGCCGCGAGGTGGTGGGCATCGTCGTCACCCACTGCCACGGCGACCACTCACCACTGTCGGCCTGGTTGAAGGCGGAGACCGGCGCACCCACGTACGCGATCGGCCCCCACCGGATGTTCCCGGGCTGGGTGGAGGAGGACGACCACGACCCGAGCGAGGAGGAGGCCGACGGGGCTCCCGAGCAGTCAGAGGAGGAGAAGGAGGGACTCGATGTCGATTTCCACCCCGACATCACGGTGACCGACGGCGAGACATTCCTCCGCACGGGCGAGTTCTCGATGACCGCGGTGCACACCCCCGGCCACACCTCGAACCACCTGTGCGTGGCGGTGCCCGAGGAGTCCACGCTGTTCACCGGTGACCACGTGATGGGATGGAGCACCACGGTGGTGTCGCCCCCCGACGGTGACATGGCGGCGTACTTCGACAGCCTGCGCAAGGTGGCGGGCCGCCGTGATGCATTGTTGCGGCCCACCCACGGTGGTCCGGTGACCAACCCCGCACCGTTCCTGGCCGCACTGCTCGCGCACCGGGTGGACCGCGAGAACCAGGTGCTCGCGCAGCTGCACTCCGGTGCGCGGACCATCCCGGAGATGGTGAAGGTGATGTACGCCGACGTGCACAAGCGGCTGCACCGGCCCGCACGCCGCAGCGTGTGGGCGCACATGATCAAGCTGCACACCGAGGGCAGGGTGCGCACCGTCGACGGTGGTCCCGCGCGGCTTCTGGCCGAGTACGAACCGGCCTGATCAGCCGACGGCGCCGTCGGGGAGCGTGCGCGGGTCGAAGAGAACGAAGAAGTCCTTCTCGTAACCCTTCACGAACCTCTGTGGGTCACCCATCCGCACGTCGAGCGGCCGTCCGTAACGGTTGCGCGTGCCGAAGCCGGAGTACGTGCTGAAGTGCGGCCAGTTGCCGTTGATGTCCAGCTGCATCCCGGTGTCGCAGCCGAGCAGCAGCATCAACCGTGCGAAGAGGTCGATGTTCACATCGTTCGCGGCCACGAACATGGTGGAGCCGTCGGTGCGGCGGCAGAGCCCGCTGCGGTAGGTGTACTTCCTGTCCCCGAAGTCGGTGCCCCAGTCGGTCCACTTGTGGTCCTGCCACGCCGGTGCGCCGGCCTGCACGAGCGGCGGGAGGTTCTGGCGCAGCGACACCCAGTCGCCGCGCGAATCCATTCCCTCGCCCCACACACCCACGTGCAGGGTTCCCGAGGAGTCGATGCCGACGGTGGCGCGGCCACGCTTCATCCTCCGCACGGTCACGCCCTCGGTCACGTACCCACCGGGGTCGTGCTCGAACCGGAAGCCCCCGTTGAACGCCGCAACCAGGCTGCGCAGCGCTGCCGTGGGCACCTTCTCCCAGTTCCTCCAGTCGCCCTTTCCGGGTATGTCGGAGCCGTTGAACATGGCGGCCCGCAACCTTGTCTGGTCGAACACGGCAGCGGTGGCCACGACGCTGCCGTATTTCTCGAACGGGCGCATCGATGTTCCCCACACCACCGGCCGCTTCGACCTGCCGAGCGTGAAGAGCACGCGCCACTTGCCCTCGCCGCGCAGGGCCGGTGTGATCACCGGTGCCACGTCACCCGGGGCCGGGAGTGTGGTGCTGGTGGTGGTGGTCGTCTCGCCGGGGAGAGTCGATGCGGTGGTGGTGCTCGCCGGCACCGTGGTCGTGGCGGCCACCGTGGTGGGTGGTGCCGTTGTCGGGGCGGAGGTGTCGGGGGACGTGGCGAGGGTGGTGTCGGGCACCGTGTCGGGCGCGTCCGCAAGCGCCAGCGACGATGCAGGCGCGGCGGCCGGCGGGTCGTTCAGCATCACGGACTCCAGCCAGTCCACGACGGTGCCCATGCCCTTGTTGCGGGCCCATGTGGCCACGTTCTGCTGCAGGCCGTAACCGGGATGTGCCAGCACGTGGCGCACGAGCGAGAACGAGGTGACGGCAACGAACACGAGCACACCGCCGATCAGCAGCCGGAGCACCCGGCGTCTCGTGTTCATCGCGGGAGCGTTGTCAGACAGCGGACAGCTCCGACTCGAGCAGGTCGAGTCCGAGGTTGCCGAGCTTCAGGGCACGGTCGTGCCACGCCGCGATGTCGAATGACGCACCGCCGCGGCGCTTCGCATCGTCGCGCAACCGGAGCCACACCCGCT
>JBJTFB010000163.1:0-3695 GCA_046093205.1 Acidimicrobiales bacterium | reverse complement strand
GTACTCCTCGATCGCCTCGTTGATCTCGGCGACGGTCCCCACCACTCCCCTGTCGGAGGGGATGCGCTCGCGCATCTTCTCCGCCGATGCCGTGTCGGGTGTGACCACGAACAGCGCCTGCACGGACTTGCGCAGCGTGGCAGGGTCACGACCCTCCTTCTCGCACGCGGCGACGAGCTTCTTCATCACGGAGCCCGCGCCCGACGGCGTTCCCCAGGTGTTCCACTCCTGGGCGAACCGCGCAGTGAGACGCAACATCCGCGGCCCGCCGGTGCCCACCAGGATCGGAAGCGGGCTCTGCACCGGCTTGGGCTCGCACGGTGCGTCGGTGACGGTGAAGTGCCGCCCCTTCAGCGTGGTGCGTGGCTGCGACAGCATGGACACAACGATCTCGATCGCCTCGGCGAAACGGTCGACACGGTCCTTCGCCCCGAACAGCTCGATGCCGAAGGCGTCATGCTCGTTGATCTGCCATCCCGCACCCATGCCGAGAACGAACCGGCCGCCCGACATGTTGTCGATCGTGGCCGCCCGGTTCGCGATGAGCGCGGGGTGGTTCATGGTGGTCGGCGTGACGAGAGAGCCGAGACGCATCCGTGAGGTGACTGCTGCGAGACCCGACAGCACGCTGAAGCACTCGAGCATCGCACCGTCGGCTCGCTCCGTTGAGGCCGTGTTCGGCATGTAGTGGTCGGCGTACCAGAGGCCGTCCCACCCGGCCGCCTCGGCGAACTGCGCGAAGTCACGCACCTCGGGCCACGGGTGGGCACTGTTCGCCCAGACGGAGAACTTCACCTCAGCTGGGGCCGTCGAACATGCCGCGGTAGACCTGCGGCTTCGCCGGGGTGGACTCGCCCTCGTAGCGGTTGATCTCGTTGCGGCCCACCACCATCCAGTGCACCTCGTCCGGGCCGTCGGCCAGGCGCAGCGTGCGCTGGCTCGCGTACATCCGTGCGAGGGGGGTCCATTGCGACACACCGGTGGCACCGTGCATCTGGATCGCCTCGTCGATGATCTGGCACACGCGGATCGGCACCATGGCCTTGATCGCGCTCACCCACACGCGGGCCTCGGCGTTGCCCATGGTGTCCATGGCCTTCGCGGCACGCAGCACCATGAGCCGGCACGCCTCGATCTCGATGCGGGCCTTCGCGATCACCTCGGGGTTCTTGCCGAGACGCGCGATGGGCCGGCCGAATGCCTCGCGGGTGAGTCCGCGTCGGATCATGAGCTCGAGCGCGCGCTCGGCGGCACCGATGGAGCGCATGCAGTGGTGGATGCGGCCGGGTCCGAGGCGAACCTGCGAGATCTCGAAGCCGCGTCCCTCGCCGAGGAGCACGTTCTCCTTCGGCACGCGCACGTTCTCGAAACGGATGTGCATGTGGCCGTGCGGGGCGTCGTCCTCGCCAAAGACCTCCATGCCACCGACCACGGTGACACCGGGGGTGCCCGCGGGCACGAGAATCTGGCTGTGCTTGCGGCTCGGCGGGCCGTCCGGGTTCGTGAGCAGCATCACGATGTACACCTTGCAGCGCGGGTCGCCGGCGCCTGATGCGTAGTACTTGTCGCCGTTGATGACCCACTCGTCACCGTCGAGCTCGGCACGGCACGCGATGTTCTTCGCATCGGACGACGCGACATCGGGCTCGGTCATCACGTATGCCGAACGGATCTCGCCGTTCAGGAGTGGCTTCAGCCACTTCTCCTTCTGGGCCGGCGTGCCCACGCGCTCGAGCACCTCCATGTTCCCGGTGTCTGGTGCGGCACAGTTCAGGCACTCCGAGGCCAGCGGCGACTTGCCGAGTTCGACCGCGATGTAGGCGTAATCGAGGTTGGAGAGCCCCTCGCCGGTCTCGGCGTTCGGCAGGAAGAAGTTCCACAGACCCTGCGCCTTGGCCTTCGCCTTGACCTCGTCGAGCATCTCGAGCTGGCCCGGTGCGTAGCCCCACTTCTCGGTGCGGGTGGCGGCGAGTGCGTAGAACTTCTCCGCCATCGGCTCCACCTCATCGGCGATGAACTTCTTCACCGCGTCGTAAAGGGGCTTTGCCTTCTCCGACATCGCCAGGTTGAGGGTCTCGTCGAAAACGTCCCCCGAGTGCATTCCGGGCTTCGGCATGAGTGCCTCCTTCGCAACCCATCCGCGGATGGGGCCTACGGGGCGAACACTACTTGTGGGTGCCGCACGGCGGCCAAGGCGGAGCCCCGGTCAGGCCAGGTGAACGGTCACAGCCGATGCCCCGGGGTCCCCGGCGAACCGGCCGACCTCCAGCACGTACTCCCCCGGCAGCAGCACCATCTCGTGCCTGACGGTGTCGCGGGTCTCCAGGGCGGTGCGGCTCACCATCACACGGGCGCGCACGGTCCTGCCCGCGGGCACCCCGACCTTCGCGAAGCCGACGAGCGTGCGCAGCGGCAGGTCGTCACCACCCTGTGCGCGCCGGCCGTACACCTGCACCACACACTCACCGAAAACACCACCCGTGTTCTCGACGTCGACATCAACGTGGGCACCGTCAGCAATGACAGAAGGTTCCCCGAGGCGGAAGGTGGTGTAGGAGAGACCGAACCCGAACGGGTACGCGGCGGTGTTGCCGTCGCGGTCGAGCTTCCACTGGCCGTGCCAGCGGTCGTACACGATGCTGGTCGCGTCCTTGTCGAAGAACGGCAGGTGTGACTCGTCGGTCGGGATCACGAACGGCAGGCGTCCCGACGGGTTCACCTCTCCCGAGAGAACGTCGGCAAGCGCGTCGCCGCCCATCATGCCGCTGTACCAGGAGAGCAGGACCGCGGGGACGTCGTTGCGCCACTCCTCCATCACCACGGCGCTGCCGCACACCACGACCACCACGGTTCGCGGCTGGCGCGCCGCCACCGACCGGATCAGCTCCACATCGGCCGCGGGCAGACGCAACGACGTGCGGTCACCACCGCGCGCGAACGACACCTCGCCCTTGTCGGTCGTCCTCGCACGCCGCGGGTTCTTCCGGTCGGACATGTTGTGTTCCGCATCGACGGGCCAGTTGTTCTCGCGCACGTACTGCCGATATGTCTCCACCAGTTCCGGGTCGTCACCGGAGGGGAAAAGACCGCGCAGGTGTGCGGTCTCGCCGCCGTCGCCGATGAACTCTCCCTCGTCCTCCTTCGTGTAACCGACCACCACCACCGCAACGTCGGTGGTGGAGGCGATCTCGGCAGCCCTCGACACGTCGTCGCCGTCATAGTGCACCACGGAGTCGCTGCCGTGGCGCTGCACGAGGCCGGCAAGCGGCGTGACGGCCCACGGCGACATCACGTCGCTCGACCCACCGTCGCCAAGGTTGCGCATGTCCGACAGCCGTCCGAGAACGGCGATTTTCTGCGTCGACGGTGCAAGCGGCAGAACGGGCGTGGCGCCCACGGGGTCGTTCTTCAACAGCACCATGCTCTTGGCCGCGGCCTCGCGCGCGAGGTCGAGATGCTACGGCGCGAGCATCACCGACTCCGGGTTGCGCGGGAGTTCACCCACCCCGAAGCGCAGCATGGTGGAGAGGCTGTTCACCACGGCGCGCTCGATCTCGGAGACATCCAGTTCGCCGGCCTCCACGGCGCGCACCACGGGCTCATGGCGGATCATCCGGTAGGGCATCTCCACGTCGAGGCCTGCGCGCACGCTCTTCACCCCGTCACGGAGACCGAAGATCCAGTCGCTGATCACC
>JBJTFB010000162.1:0-4211 GCA_046093205.1 Acidimicrobiales bacterium | reverse complement strand
CCTTCACGGGGTCGAAGCCCACCGCCTTCGCCTCCTCGATGCCGGCGAGCACGTTGTGCAGTTCGTCGCGCCGGGTGATGGCGGCGAAACGATCGGCGCGCAGGGAGTCGAGGCTCACGTTGAGGCGGTCGAGGCCCGCCGCGCGGAGGTCGGCAGCGATGTTGCGCAGTGTCGCGCCGTTCGTGGTGAGCGCGAGGTCGGGCTTGCCGCCGTCGGGGAGACGCAGCGAGGCGAGCCGCTCGATGAGCCGCGGCAGGTGAGCGCGCACGGTGGGCTCACCGCCGGTGAGACGGATGGAGTCGATGCCGTGGCGCTCCACCAGCACCCGTGCCACCCGCTCGATCTCCTCGTAGGTGAGCAGCTCCTCACGGTCGAGCCACTGCAGGCCCTCCTCGGGCATGCAGTAGGTGCAGCGGAAGTTGCAGCGGTCGGTGACCGACACGCGCAGGTCGCGCACCGTGCGCCCGAAGCGGTCGACCAGGTCCATGCGCGGAGAGCCTACGCACCCGTGGCTGTAGCCAGCCCCGCACCGAGGAGAGTCACCCACACGTCGTCGCCGGCCATCACGCCGTTGCCGTCGGGGATCTCCACCAGGGCGTTCGCCACGGCGGTTGCCGCCAGCTGGTGGCTGCCCTGGGCGGCGACGGTGCTCACGTGCAGGCGGCCGTCGTCGCCGAACGATGCCGTGCAGCGGTCGAAGTGCACCTTGCCGTCGGGCCGGCGCGCCACCGCGTGGTCGATCACGCCGCGCACGCGCCGCCGGCCGGTCATCGACGATGCATGGCCCGACATCACCTCAAGCGCCGGACGTGCGATCAGCTCGAAGCTGACGAGGCTGCTCACCGGGTTGCCCGGAAGGCCGAACACCGGCACAGCACGGCCGGCGGGGCCCGCGAGCGTGCCGAAGGCGAACGGCTTGGCGGGCTTCATTGCCACCTGGAACCACCCCATGTCGGCGATGCGTGACAGCACCGCCTTCACCACGTCGTGGTCGCCCATGCTCACGCCGCCGCTCGTGACCAGAACGTCGATGCCCCCGGACACCGCCGAACGGATCGCGGACTCGAGGACCTCCTCGTCGTCGCGCACGATGCCGAGGTCGCCCGCGTCGGCACCTGCCGCGCGCACGAGGCGCAGCAGCATGGTGCGGTTGCTCTCGCGGATCTGCCCCGGCCCGAGCGGAGAGCCGTCGTCCACCAGTTCGTCCCCGGTGCTCATCACACCCACCGAGAGACGGCGCAGCACACGCACGGTGCGCGCGTTCAGCGTGGCCAGCACGGCCTGCACTGCCGGCGTCACCACGGTTCCCGCGCGCAGCGGCACGTCTCCCACGCGCACGTCGCTGCCGGCGCGGCGGATGCTGGCCCCGGCCTCCACGGCGCGCAGCACGCGCACCGTCCCGTCGCCGGGGTTCTCGGTGTCCTCCACCATCACCACCGCGTCGCAACCGGCGGGAAGCGGCGCACCGGTCATGATGCGCACCGCACAGCCGGGCCGCACCTCGTCGGTGTGCACGGCGCCCGCGGCCATCTCGCCTGTCACGCGCAGGATGCACGGTGCCCCGGTGGTGTCGGCAGCGATCACCGCGTAGCCGTCCACTGCGGTGTTGTCGAACGGCGGCACGTTTTCCGGCGCGGTCACGTCGGCCGCCAGCACGAGCCCCTCCGCGGAGTCGAACGGGGCGTCGACCGCGACGGGTGCGGGCAGGCGCGACAGAACGTGTGCGCGCACCTCGTCGAGCGGTGTCATGCACGAAACGGTATCGGTGCCCCGTTCGGATAGAACTGTCGCATGGCGAACTACCGGCCCCTCCCCGCAACGGGGGCCGAGTTCTCGTGGCTGCACGCCAATGGCACGCCCTCCAGCACCGTGCAGATGCGCTGGGAGAACGAGGGGTGGACGGCCGAGCTGCGGCTCGAACGGGACGACGCCACCGCGGTGATCCGCCTGTCGGCGCAGTGGCGGGTGCAGCAGATGCTCCTGTTCCGCGACATGGAGGAGCCCGACCTCTGGCTGGCCACCGACGGACACGGACGGTGGGGCGAGATGAACGGTGCGCACCGCACCGAGTTCGACGGCTGCGGTGACGTCGACTTCGCGAACAGCCCGTTCACCAACTCGATCGTCACCCACCGCCTGCCGCTGCATGTGGGTCACTCCGCGGAGATCCCCGTGATCACCGTGGACGTGGAGACGCTCGCTCTCGATCGCACGGTGCACCTGTACACGCGCACCGCGGAGCACGAGTGGACGTACACGTCCCTTGCCTCCGGCGGCACCGCGCGCGCCACGGTGGATACGCACGGGTTCGTGGTGCACGAGGACGGCGCGTTCACCCGCGCCTGAGACCGGCCGCTACAGACGGCCGCGCAGCCACTCGCGCAGCTGCGGCCCGGTGTCGGGCCGGCGCAGCGCATTGTCCACCACCGCGGTGAGCCAGCCGAACGGAGTGCCGGTGTCCCACCGCTCGGTGGTGGTGAGGTGCCCGAGGATCGGCTTCACACGGGACTGCGCGAGCAGCGCATCGGTGAGCTGCAGCTCGCCGTTCGGGTGCGGCCTCAGTTCGGCGATGTGCCCGAAGATGTCGGGGGTCAGCACGTAGCGACCGAGGATGATGAGGTCACTCGGTGCGTCCTCGCGGCGCGGCTTCTCCACGATGCCCTCGATCTCGAACGGACCGTCGGCGGGCGATGACGCGGACGGCGTGATCACCCCGTACGCCGACACCTCGTCCATCGGCACCCGCTTCAACTCGATGGCACTCACACCGGTGCGCTCGCACTCGTCGGCCAGCATGGAGAGAAGGCCGGGGTCGCCGCGCAGCTCGTCGGGCAGCAGCAGTGCGAACGGTTCGTCACCCACGAGGTCGCGCGCGCAGCCCACCGCGTGGCCGAGCCCGCGCGGCTCCTCCTGGTGGCAGATCTCCACGCGCACGTCGGTGCCGATGGCGGCGAGACGGTCGGCGATGTCGGTGCGGCCCTGGTCGCGCAGCTTGGCCACCACGGCGGGGTCGGGTGTGACGTAGTTCTGCAGGCCGGGCTTCGCGCGGCTCGACACCAGCACGATGCGGTCGCAGCCGGCCCCCACGGCCTCATCCAGGATCAACTGCAGGGCCGGCACGTCCACCACGGGCAGCAGCTCCTTCGGCACCGCCTTGGTGACGGGATAGAAGCGGGTGCCGAGGCCGGCGGCCGGGATGACTGCGGTGCGTGCCCTCATGGAGAGCCAACCTAGTCAGGTACGATTCCCCGTCCGACGACACACACTGCCGACCCCCGGAGCAGAGATGCCGACCTACGTGTACAAGTTCATCGAGACGGGCGAGACCATCGAGGTGCAGCAGGCATTCACCGATGAGGCCCTCACCGAGGCAACCCACCCCGTCGACGGCACGGTGCGCCCCGTGAAGAAGGTGTTCACCCCGATCGGCGTCACGTTCAAGGGCGGCGGTTTCTACAAGACCGACTCCGCCGGCTCGAAGTCCTCCGGCTCGTCGGGTTCTTCGGACTCAGCCGCATCGGGTTCGACCACGTCGTCCGACTCCAGCACATCCTCGAGCAGCTCGTCGAGCACCGCTGCCACATCTTCCTCATCTTCCTCGTCGGCCGACTGACCCACACATGGACCCCGTGAGGGTCCACGACGACGAACCACCCCGCGCGCGTGAGCGTGCCGCCGAGATCCTCCGCGCATCGCGTGCACGTCTCATGGTCGACCGGCGCGCACAGACCGCGCTCGCCGCGTGCCTCGCGGTTGTGCTCGCGGTGTCGGTGCGCACGATGGCATCTGCGCCCGGGCCGGCCGTGGGTGCGGATGCAGGGTCCCCGCCCGCCAGCATCGATGTGCCCGCCGACCGGCGCGTGGTCACCATTCCCTCGGCAGCACCGCTGCCCGGTGTCGCACCCGGCAGCAGGGTCGACCTCGTCGCACGGTCGGCCCTGCTCGTTGCCGATGCCGTGGTCACGGGCACCGCGGAGGGTGCCGTGTCGGTGGCGGTTCCTGCCGCCTCTGCTCCCGCGGTGGCCGACGCTGCCTCCATCGGGGAGGTGTGGGTGGTGCTCCGGCCCGGGTGACCCGGGCCCTGTCGCCGGGCCGCTGCCCCGCACTACTGTTCTGTGCAGCGCACACGGACGGGGGTTGCACGTGGCATACGGGGGCGACAGGATCGATTCGGAGCCGGTGAAGAACTGGCTCACCGACTGGGACTGGCT
>JBJTFB010000161.1:0-7739 GCA_046093205.1 Acidimicrobiales bacterium | reverse complement strand
CTCGCCAACCGTGCGCAGGCCGACCAGGCCCCCCGCTGCCTTGACGTCCCTGCCGCCGCCGATCGAACCCTCCACACGGCACCCCGACGTCGCGACCGGGCGTCACTGCACGCGGTGCGAGCGACCCGCGTGCAACGACTGTCTCGTGCAGGCCGCGGTGGGCTCGCAATGCATCGACTGCGTGCGCAGGTCACGACCGCCGCTCGCGGAGCGTCTGCGCCGGCGCAACTCCACCGAGCTCACGCTCGCCACGCGCGTGCTGGTGGGAGCGAACATTGCGACGTTCCTGTGGACCGTCTCGGGTGGCAGCGGGTTCGGCACCGGCATCAACCGCCGCCAGATCGACATCGGCCTGTCGAAGGTGTTCCTCCAGGACGGGGAGATGTGGCGGGTGGTGACGTCGGGCTTCCTGCACTTCGGTCTGCTCCACCTTGCGATGAACATGTTGCTGCTGTGGCAGCTCGGCGGTCTTCTCGAGCCTGCGCTCGGTCGCTCGCGGTTCCTCCTGCTCTATCTCGCCTCGCTCACCGGCGGGGCACTCGGGGCGATCCTGCTCTCCCCCGACCCGTTGACCGGCGGTGCCTCGGGTGCGGTGTTCGGCCTCATGGGGGCGGCGGCGGTCGCGCTGGTGCACCGCGGCATCAACCCGATGCAGACCGGCATCGGCACCACGCTTGTGCTCAACCTGCTGATCACCTTCGCGGTGCCGGGCATCTCGATCGGCGGGCACCTCGGCGGGGTGATCGCGGGCGCGGGTGTGGGCTGGGTGATGTTCGACCCGGCGGTGAACCGTCAGGCGAGGTGGTTCACGTGGGCCGCACCGGTGCTGGCCACGGTCGCTTGCTGGATGGCGATCTCGGCGACGCTCTGACGCCTACGGTCACGCGGAGCGAGCCGCAGACCAGCACTGCGCAGCCTCGCGACAATCTCCCTGCTCCCGACCTCGAGCGCACCGTGCAGCACGGCACGGTGACGCACGTGCTCGGGGAGGTCGTAGTGGTCTCCCTGGAAACCGCGGCGCGGCACCTCGATGATGTCGGCGAACGCATGCAGCTCGTCGATCGAGTGATCGGACACCATGTGGCACCACAGCATCCCGCGGTGCGGCCACCTGCACTCGTCGACGAGGATCATCCGCCGTGCGGGGTCAGGAGCAGCACCCGCCGCCGCAGCACCCGCCGCCCTGTGGCACGACCGACTGCAGCGGGCCTGCACCGGCTGCACCCACGTTCGCGAACACACTGAGCAGGCGCACGGCCCCGTCATGGCCGTCGGGACACTTTGCCGGGGCGTTCGCCTCCGACATGGGGCGGCGCTCCTCGAAGGTGCACCCGCAGGTGCGGCACTTGAACTCGTACAGCGGCATGTCGCGAGTGTAGGCGGGCCGACCCCGGGCGCCTGGTTGACTGTGGGCGTGAGCAGCACCACGGCCCTCCCCGGAACCCGCACCGACGTCCGCGAGGACACCACCAACGACACCGAGACCGGCGAACCTGTGGTGGCCCACATCGTGAAGACCGAACCCGGCGAGAACGCCGCGGCGAAGGTGCTCGAGGCGCGCATCTCGGGGACCCCCCTCGAGGCTCTGTGCGGACACGTGTGGGTACCCGCGCGGGACCCCAAGAAACTTCCGCTGTGCCAGGCATGCCGGGAGATCTACGACACCTACCGCATGTTCAACGAGGGCCTGGGCGAGACACCGAGCGAATGAGCCGGAGGTTCCGCCCGGCGGTGCGCGGACTTGTCATTGATGACGACGACCGCGTGTTGATGGTTCGGCTCGTGTTCCCGCATGGCGCGTACTGGGTGCTTCCCGGGGGCGGCATCGAGGAGGACGAGGACATGCTCGAGGCACTCCGCCGCGAGCTGCGCGAGGAGACCGGCCTTGTCGACCCCCCGGTCGGTGCACACGTGTGGAACCGTCTCCATGAGTTCCGTCTTGTGGATTCCGCCGGCACCGAATGGCACGGCCAGCGGGAGGCGGTGTTTCTCGTGCGCACCGAGCGGTTCGGTGTGCGACCCTCGATGACAACGGAGCAGTTGCTGGCCGAGAACCTCCACGAGCACCGATGGTGGACCGTAGACGACATCGCCGCCTACGACGGAACGGACCTCTTCGCGCCGCGCGACATCCACGTGCACATCCGCGCGGTGCTGCGCCACGGACCACCCGCGGTGCCCTTCGAGATCCACCAGGTGAACTAGCGGAAGTCGCGGCTCGGCACCGACGCCGGCGCGAACAGCGGTGCGAGCGACTCAGCCACCACGTTCACCGCGCCCTCGGCGCACTCGACCCTGCCGCGCACGAGCAGCGCGGATGCGTCCCGTGCCACGGAACGGTGACGGGCCCAGCACCCCCTCGAGCACACCACGTTCACGAGACCCGTCTCGTCCTCGAGGCTGACGAACGTCGCACCGCGCGCCGTCATCGGACGCTGGCGGTGCGTGACGAGGCCGGCCACGATCACCCGCCCGCCGTGGGGCACATGGGCAAGTGCCTCCGCGGTGGTGACACCGCGCGCATCGAGCTCGCCGCGCAGGAACACCGTGGGGTGGCCGTCGGGCGAGATGCCCGTGGCCCACAGGTCGGCGATGGCCTCTTCCACCGGCTCCATGCCCGGCAGCACCGGAACCGAGCGGGGGGTGCTGACACCCTGCAGTGTCATGGCACTGCCGGCGTGTGCACCCGCCTCCCACAGTGCGTCGCGGCGCGTGCCGCCGGTGCCGGTGTCGAGGGCACCCGCCGTGGCGAGTGCCTCGACCTGGCGGCGCGTGAGACGCGGCACACGGCGTGCGAGGTCCTCGATGGATGAGTACGGCCGGCCCGCGGCGATCTCCCCTGCGAGGTCGGCGCCGATGCCGCGCACCGACCCCACACCGAGACGCACCGCGAGACCGCCGTTCGAGTCCGCGCACTCCTCCAGGCTCGCGGCGGCCGCCGATGCGTTGACGTCAGGCGTGCGCACCACCACCCCGTGACGGCGCGCGTCGCGCACGAGCGTGTGCGGTGACCAGAAGCCCATCGGCTGCGCGTTCAGCAGCGACGCACAGAACACCGCGGGTTCGTGCAGCTTGATCCATGCGGACGCGTACACGAGGTAGGCGAAGCTCACCGAGTGGCTCTCGGGGAACCCGTAGTTCGCGAACGCGGCCATCTTCTCGAAGATCTCGTCGGCGACGGCACCGGTGATGCCGCGCTGCGCCATCCCCTCGTACAGGCGCTCACGCAGTCGGTGCATGCGGGCCGCGGACCGCTTCGACCCCATCGCCTGGCGCAGCTGGTCGGCCTCGCTCGGGGTGAACCCCGCGACATCGATGGCCATCTGCATCAGTTGCTCCTGGAAGAGGGGCACACCGAGCGTCTTGCCGAGGGAGTTCTCGAGCAGCGGGTGCAGGTAGGTGACAGGTTCCCTGCCGTTGCGCCTGCGGATGTAGGGGTGCACGGAGCCTCCCTGGATCGGGCCCGGTCTGATCAGCGCGATCTCCACCACGAGGTCGTAGAACCTCCGCGGCCGGAGGCGGGGCAGCGTGGACATCTGCGCACGCGACTCCACCTGGAACACGCCCACCGTGTCGGCGCGGCACAGCATGGCGTACACCTCGTCCTCCTGCGGCAGTGCGGCGAGGTCGAGCTCGACGCCGCGCACCTCGCGCATCATCCGTACCGCGTTCGACAGCGCCGACAGCATGCCGAGGCCGAGCAGATCGAACTTCACGAGGCCAACGGCGGCGCAGTCGTCCTTGTCCCACTGCAGGACACTGCGGTTCTCCATGCGCGCCCACTCCACCGGACACACCTCCACGACGGGCCGGTCACAGATCACCATGCCCCCGGAGTGGATGCCGAGGTGCCGCGGCATGTTCTCCACCTCCGCCGCCATCTCGAGCACGAGCGGCGGGATGTCGTGGTCGCCCCCGGCCACCGTGGAGGCGACCGAACCCCACGCATCCACCTGCCTGCTCCATGAGTCCTGCAGGTCGGGACCATGACCGAGGGCCCGGGCCATGTCGCGCACGGCGGAGCGCGGCCTGTAGGTGATCACGTTCGCGACCTGTGCGGCGTGGTGCCGGCCGTGCCGGGCGTACACGTACTGGATGACCTCCTCGCGACGGCCGCTCTCGATGTCGATGTCGATGTCGGGCGGACCGTCACGCTCGGGCGACAGGAACCTCTCGAACAGCAGACCGAGCGACACCGCATCAGCCTTGGTGATGCCGAGCGAGAAGCACACGGCACTGTTCGCCGCGCTGCCTCGGCCCTGGCAGAGGATGTCGTGCTCCCCGCAGAAGCGCACGATGTCCCACACCACGAGGAAGTAGCCCGCGAACCCGAGCGTCTCGATCACCGTGAGCTCGTGGTCGATGGTGCGCCACGCACGGGCCCGCAGCGAGAGGTCCTCCGTGCCGTCGGCCGGCCGTGCCCCGTACCTGCGCGTCGCGCCGCGCTCCGTGATCTCCCGCAGCCATGACATCTCGTCGTGACCGTCGGGACAGGGGAACGGCGGCAGCGACGGTGCCACGAGCGAGAGGTCGAAGGCGAGTTCGCCGCCCACGTGCGCCGCGTGCTCCACCACGCCCGGGAAGCGGGCGAAGCGTCGTGCCTGCTCCGTGCCGCTGCGCAGGTATGCGGTGGCCGCGGGGGGCAGCCGGTGGTCGACATCGTCGAGTGCGGCACGGCCGGCCACCGCGGCGAGCGCACCGGCGAGGCGGTGCTGCGACGGCACCGCGTACGACACGTTGTTCGTGGCGACGCACCGCAGGTCGACGGCGGCCGCCATGCGCACCAGCAGGTCGTTGCGCACCGCGTCGGTGGGGTCACCGTGGTCCCACAGTTCCACCAGCACGCAGTCGCCACCGAAGGCATCGACCAGCTGCCTGAGCACGTGCTGGGCCGCTGAGGGGCCGCGGTGCTCGAGCGCGCGCGACAGCATGCCCTCCGGGCCGCCGGTGAGAATGGTGCAGTGTCCGCGCACGGTGCGTGCGGTGTCGTGCAGACCGAACACGGGCTCGTTCTTGCGCCCGGCGAGCTGGCCCTCGCTCACCGCGCGCGACAGGCGCGCGTACCCCGCCGGCCCGCGCGCGAGCAGCACCAGGTCGCCGAGCTGTTCGTGATGGTCGTCGACCACGCCGATCTCTGCGCCGAACACCGTGGGGAGACCCACCGCGCGTGCGGCCTCGGCGAAGCGCACCACGCCGTAGAGACCGTTGCGGTCGGTGAGTGCGAGCGCGCCCAGTCCGAGTTGCGCGGCACGCTCGACGAGCTGTTCAGGATGTGCCGCACCGTGCAGGAACGAGAAGTTCGACCGGCAGTGCAGTTCCGCATACGGCACAGGGTCGCTCGTGCGCCACACCGACGGCTCGAACTCCCGGCGACGGGCACCGAAGGCGGGGCCGTCACCTCCGCCGTTCCATGACACAGATGACGGGGCCCGCCCGTTCGACAGGCGTGCCTCCAGTTCTGTCCAGGGAACGGGCGGATTGTGGAATCCCATAGGGGTCTCCACAGTAGCGAACATATGTTCGCATGGAAAGGGGAAGTCCTATCCCAACAAGGCCCTCGCAGTCACAAGGGCACCCGCGAGACCGGGATCAGCAATGGCCTGTGCCGCGGGCCACCCGAACCAGGCTGCCTCGGGGCTCTCGCCCGCTGCGGGCTGGGGGGTCACCTCCGGTGCCCGCACGAGGAAACGCAGGTCGAGATGCGTGTGCCCGTTCGCGCCGGGGTGCACATCGAGATGAACGAACACTCCCCCGTCGCGATGATGACGCACGGGCACACCGATTTCCTCCGACGCCTCCCGCAAGGCGGCCTCTGCGGGGGACTCACCACGCTCGATGTGACCGCCGGGCTGCAGCCACATGCCGAGACGTTTGTGCAGGTGCAGTGCGACCTTGTCGCCCGCCTCGCTCACCACGATCGCGGAGGCGGTGACATGCACAGGGTCGGCCTCCTCCTCGAACGGCCGCGTGAGCGTGTGCACGAGTTCCATGAAGCGTGCAATCGACTCCCGCTCACGGTCGTCGACCGGATTGTGCGCGCGCACCAAGTCAACGATTGCATCACGTTCCATATCCAAGTATTGCATCACCATGAATCTGCGGTGAATCTCAATGCTTACTCAACCGTGAAGATGATCAAAACATCAATGTTTTCGGGCCTAATTGGCGTCAGGCGTCGTTGCGACGCAGCGCGTCACGTTGCTATCTTGCCGACCGACGGGCACGTCGTCAACACAAGGAGACTCCATGAATCGAACCACCCACACCAACGGCACCGGCGAATACCTCTGTGTCGCCGAGAGCAAGAAGATGTTCACACACGACCTTGCCTCACGCTTCGCAAGAGAAATGCGCCGCAGGCTGAACAGCAACCATGCGCCATATCGGTGCGTCTCCTGTGGTTACTTCCACATCGGAAGTCTGGACAGTCGCCGACAACAACAACCACGGCGACGCCCCCGCCGCAACAATCGACGTCCGGGAGGCACACGATGAAGTGGAAGGTCCGTGAACTCATCTCATCGCTGCGAACTGATGCGACCGATCCCGACAGGAAACTTGTGCCGGACGGCGTGGTCGACCTGTCCTCATCGATACTCCCCCTGGTCGGAATCGCATCCACCGGGAGGGTTCTCAACGAGTACGAAGAGTACGCAATCGGTCGTTTCGTTGGGTCTCTTTGGCAACGCCTCCTGCCCAACCCGCATCCGACGAAGAACCAGCTTCAGGATGCGCTGCTCGGCATCACGGCGGTCCTCGTGAGTTGTTTGAGGGAGGCCGTCTCCCTCAGACCCGATCTCAGCATCGATGAGATCCTGTCCGAAGCCCTGTCCGACGAGAAGATCCGCAACTTGGTCGACGAGTTCAAGGTCGTTCCTGTGGAGAATCTTCCACGAAGCGGCGTGCGGCCGCTCTTTGGCATCATGAGGATCTTCTCCGAGCCGATCACGCGCACGGCGGCATCAATGATTGGCCCCGTCATCCGACGCATGGGCAAGTTGGAGTTCTTCATCCACAAGGAGCTGGGTGATTTCCAGCCTGATCCAGAAGATGATCCCGAACCGGAAGATGATGATGCGTTGTGGGACGAGGATGACGAGACTGATGAACAGTGAGGTGCCGGTCAGTCGTAGTGTGCGAGCAGCGACCATGCACCCGACTCGAGTGCGAGCAGGAGGACCCGTTCGGGATCGCGGTCACCATTGCACACCAGAACCTGCAGTCGCGCCATGCGTCGGCGGCGCAGGGGGTCCCACCATCTCTCCTCCACCGGCCACGGCCCGGCGTGCGCCCGCACCGTGAGCCGTCGCCCACCCACCACGACCGTGGCCGGTGCTGCCGACAGTTCGTGGCGTCCGGTGACCGTGACACGCACACCGTCGGCAGCGAGCACGTCGGCACCGCGCGGCGGTGAGTGCACGACCGCGGGCGAGGGTGCCGGCACCGCGCCGCGCCACTGGCGGGGCACTCCCCTGCCGGTGTCGACACGTGTCTCTGCCGCTGTCGCATCGCGCAGGTCGACGAGATCGACGGGGACCCGTTCGTACTCACCCGACACGTCACGGCCACCGGACCACTGCGGCACCGTGACCGACTGCGTGCCGCCGGTGGCCACCGCCAGGCTCACGGCACGTGCGGCACGCTCCGCGTTCTCCCTGTTGCCTCCCCACAGCAACGGCTGCTCCACCAGCACCTCGCGGCACTCGAGTCGGGTGCATGGTCGCTGCTCGCACACTACG
>JBJTFB010000160.1:0-2678 GCA_046093205.1 Acidimicrobiales bacterium | reverse complement strand
CGCCCCGCACGCTGCGGGTACCACGAGTAGACGCGCGCGGATTCCGCCGCCTCCTCGCGCAGTTCGTCGAGTGCGCGGCCGGGCGAGATGTTGCGCAGGTCGGTGCGGCCAAGCACCGCGAAGCTGCGTTCGTGCGCCAGGGTGGCGAGCGCCGCCGTCCACCCGCGGTTCGGTGCACCCACCACCCAGCCACGCGGGATGCGTGCATCTGTGAGGAAGACCTCGTTGAAGGACGAGTGGTGGTTGGCCTGTCGCAACGGACGCACCTCCACACCCGGCTGTCGCATCGGAAGCACGAAGTACGTGATGCCCTCGTGCTTCGGGGCATCCCAGTTCGTGCGCGCCAGCAGCATCCCGAGGTCTGCATGGTGCGCGCTCGTGTTCCACACCTTCTGGCCGTTCACCACCCACTCGTCGCCGTCAAGAACCGCGGTGGCGGTGAGACCCGCGAGGTCGGAGCCCGCAGATGGCTCGCTGAACAACTGGCACCACACCTCCTCGCCGGTGAGCAGCGGGCGCAGGAAACGCTCGCGCACCTCATCGGGCCCCTGCTCGAGGATCGTGGGGCCGGCGAGGCCTGAGGGAATGCTGGACACCGCGCCGCATGATTGGATCTCGCTGCGCACCACCGCATCGGCCCACGGGGGAAGCCCGCGTCCGTACCAACGCACCGGCCAGCTGGGCACTGCCCAGCCGGAGTCGACGAGTCTCCCGCGCCACTCGCGCAGCGACATGTCCGGGTCCCAGTTCGCGGTGACGAACGCGCGCACCTCGGCACGCACGAGGTCGGCATCGACCTCGGTGCCCGACCCGGTTCCCACGCGGGGAAACCTAGACGGCGCGGCGACGCCTGCGGGTTGCTGGGAGCGTGAGCGCTCCCACGACAGCGAGCGCGATGGGCAGGATGATCAGCCACACCGTGACGCCGGGGCCACTGTCCCACTCGCCGAGCAGCACACCCACGGTGAGAGTGGCCGGCTTGTTGTCATTCGTGCGGGCGACCACCGTGATGCGGTGGGCACCGGACTCGGCGCCCTCCGGCACCACGAAACTGCCCGACACACGGCCGTCACTGCCCACCTTCGCGGTGCCGAGCAGCACCGGCGTGGAGAACATCCACACTTCCACGGTGCTGCCGGGCTTGAATCCGTTCAACGAGATGCGGATGCGGTCACCGGCTGCCAGTCTCACGTTGCCGTCGGGGTCGAGCGGTGCGGGCGTGCCATCGGCAAGTTCGGTGCCGATCGTTGCCGTGACCTCACCCGTCGTGACGACGATCTGGTTGTCGGCCCGTGTCACCGTGGCCTCCTGCTCGGTGCCACCCACCGACACCCCGGCCTCACCCGCGGCAACCACCGGTGGTGTGGGTGGCTTCGGGGCCACGGTGCCACCCGAATTGTTCGGCAGCGTCGTGGTGGTGGTCGGCACCGTGGTGGGTGCTGCAACCGAGCGCGGCACGGTTGTGCCCGAGCCGGCCGTCTTCACCGTGGTGGTGGGTGCGACGGTGGCGACCGGTCCGACGGGCACCGTGGTGGGTGCGTTCACCACGATGTCGAGTGCAGGCGCCGACGACGCGAGCGTCGTGGTGGGAGCCACCGTGGTGGTGGCACCGGCACGGGCCGTACCGGTCACGGTGGCCGTGGCCTGGCGGTACCCGGCGCGGTTGGCACGCACGGTGACCGTGGACGAACCACCCGCCGTGACACCGGTGACGGTGACGAGGCCCGCAACGTGCGATGCGGAGCCGGACGTGGCGAGGAACGTGTAGGTGTAGTTCACGGAATAGTTGGTGATCGAGAACGTGAAGCCGTCGTTCGTGGCGGTGGTCGAACCGAGCACCGGTGTGACGCCGTTCGGCATGTCGGTGACCGGGCCGACCGACGAAGAAAGCTCCGGGGATCCGGCGCCGTTCACGTTCGTGGCGGTGACCTCGACCTTGAGGTAGCGGCCGATGTCGTCATCGGTGAGCGTGTACGTGGAGGTGTTGGCACCGGCGATGTTCGTATAGGAACCGCCCGCTGTTGCCGCGCTCCTCCACTGGTACGCGTACGAGACCGGCGCGCCGGCCCAGGTGCCGGTGGACGCCGTGAGGACGTCGCCGGTCTGCAGCGTGCCGCTGATTGACGGCGCCACCGAGTTCACGGGAACCGTGGCGAAGCGCACGATCACCACTCCGGAGCCGCCCGCACCGCCCGGGCCGTTCTGGCCGCCACCGCCTCCACCGCCGGTGTTCGCGGTACCCGCCGTGGCTACCGGGTTGTTGTTCATGCCACCGCCGTCGCCTCCGCCACCGGTTCCACCGGCTGCCCAGTCCGTCGTGTAGCCACCGGAGCCACCACCACCTGCTGCGTAGTACGTGTTCGTGCCGGTGATGTCGGACTGGCGGCCGATGCCGCCCGCCGTCGGCGGGTTCGAGGCTGACGTGCGGTTCGCACCGGCGGCACCTGCTCCGCCGCCGCCGGCACCGTGAAAGTTGGCGCCGTTCACCGCGTCCCCGCCCTTGTTGCCGTATGACGTGGCGCCAGCGGGAAGGCTCTGGGAAGCAACCGCTCCGCCGAGGGAGTTGGCGAGACCACCTCCGCTGCCGCCGCCCGAGCCGCCGTCCGCACCGGGAATCTGAGGTCGCGAGGGCAGCGAGGACTGACACCCTGCATCGCACCAGTCGCCCCCGCCGCCGC
>JBJTFB010000159.1:0-15121 GCA_046093205.1 Acidimicrobiales bacterium | reverse complement strand
CTCTACACGCTCGACCTCGGTGCACTCGTCGCCGGCTCGCGCTACCGCGGCGACTTCGAGGAGCGCCTGAAGAAGGTGCTGAAGGAGATCCGCACGCGCGGCGACATCATCCTCTTCATCGACGAGATCCACACGCTCGTCGGTGCCGGTGCCGCAGAGGGTGCCATCGACGCGGCCAGCATCCTGAAGCCGATGCTCGCGCGCGGCGAGCTGCAGACCATCGGTGCCACCACCACAGACGAGTACCGCAAGCACCTCGAGAAGGACCCCGCCCTCGAGCGCCGCTTCCAGCCGGTGAAGGTGGAGGAGCCCACGGTGGCACTCACCATCGACATCCTGAAGGGCGTGCGCGACAAGTACGAGCAGCACCACCGCGTCACCATCACCGACCAGGCCATCGTCGCCGCGGCGAACCTCGCCGACCGCTACATCAGCGACCGTCACCTGCCCGACAAGGCCATTGACCTCATCGATGAGGCCGGTTCGCGCCTGCGCATCAAGCGCATGCAGACCCCGCCCGACCTGCGCGAGATCGAGAACAAGATCGCCGAGGTGCAGGAGGGCAAGCGCAAGGCCGTCGAGGACCAGCGCTTCGAGGAGGCCGGCCGCCTGCGCGACCAGGAGCGCCAGCTGCTCGAGGAGAAGGCCCAGAAGGAGGCCGACATCCGCGCCAAGGGCATCGACCTCTTCGACGAGGTCGACGAGGAGGCCATCGCCGAGGTGCTCAGCATCTGGACGGGCATCCCGGTGTACAAGCTCACCGAGGAGGAGACCCAGAAGCTCCTCAACATGGAGAACGAGCTGCGCCGCCGCTACATCGGCCAGGAGGATGCGGTGAAGGCCGTGTCCCAGAGCATCCGCCGCACCCGCGCCGGCCTGAAGGACCCCCGCCGTCCGAGCGGTTCGTTCATCTTCCTCGGGCCCACCGGCGTCGGCAAGACCGAGCTCGCGAAGACGCTCGCGGAGTTCCTGTTCGGCGACGAGCAGTCGCTCATCACGCTCGACATGTCGGAGTACATGGAGAAGCACACGGTGAGCCGCCTTGTCGGTTCGCCCCCCGGTTACGTGGGCTACGAGGAGGGCGGCCAGCTCACCGAGGCCGTGCGCCGCAAGCCGTTCAGCGTGGTGCTCTTCGACGAGATCGAGAAGGCGCACCCCGACGTGTTCAACACGCTGCTGCAGATCCTCGAGGAGGGCCGTCTCACCGACAGCCAGGGCCGCACCGTCGACTTCCGCAACACCGTGCTCATCATGACGTCCAACCTCGGCACCGCCGATCTCCGCAAGGCGAACGTGGGCTTCAACAAGGCCGACGAGGCCATGTCGTACGCACGCATGAAGGACAAGGTCACCGACGCACTGAAGACGCATTTCCGGCCGGAGTTCCTGAACCGCGTCGACGACATCATCGTGTTCCGTGAGCACGGCCGCGATGAGATCCTCCAGATGGTCGACCTCATGATGCGCCGCACCGCCGGGCAGCTGGAGAGCCAGGGCCTCGGCATCGAGCTCACCCAGGCCGCAAAGGACCTCCTCGCCGAGATCGGGTATGACCCGCAGCTCGGTGCACGTCCGCTGCGCCGTGCCATTCAGCGCAACATCGAGGACGTCCTGTCCGAGAAGATCCTGTACAAGGAGTTCGCGGCCGGACAGATCATCGTGGTGGACACCGAGGACGACCCCGAGAACCCCGGCAAGAAGCGTTTCGCGTTCCGTGCCGTGGAGGGCTTCCAGGTGCCCGAGGGAACGGTCCTCGCCGAGACCACCGACGGCGCCGACAACGGCGAGTGACCCTGCGGCGCACCGCACGCGCCGTCGCCCTCGCGGCGGCGTGCCTGTTCCTTGCCTCGTGCCGTGTCGACACCAACGTCGCGCTGCACGTGCAGGGCAACGGGTCGGGACGCGTCGTCGTCACCGTCACCGCTGATGCGGCGGTGGTGAAGGCCGCACCGGGGCTCGCCGCCGACGTGCGCAACGACGACCTCACCGCGGCCGGCTGGCGCACGACCGGACCCGAGGAGACCGAGGACGGCGGTCTCACCGTGTCGTTCGAGCGTGCCTTCGACAACCCGGAGGAGGCCACCGCGGTGCTCGCCCAGGTGAACGACACCCGCGGCCCGCTGAGACAGTTGGCCCTCGTCCGCGGGGGCAAGGAGTCCAACAGCACGTTCACGCTGTCGGGCCGGCTCGAGGTGAACGGCGGCCTCGAGGCCTTCGCCGACGACGCGGCGCTGAAGCTTCTCGGCGGTGCCCCCTATGCCGCGCAGGTGTCGGGCACCGGTGAGGACCTCGGCAAGATCCTCGGCATCACCTTCGAGGCACACATGCCCGGCACCGTGAAGTCGACAACCGGCAGCCAGACAGAGAACGTCATCTCGTGGCGGGTTCCCACCGACGGCACCCCCACCGACATCGCCACCGTCACCAACAACGTCGACATCGCCGCCAACATCGCCCGCGTGGCCAAGTGGGCCGTGGCGCTCCTCTTCCTCCTCTGGGTGGGAGCCACGCTGGTGCTGTCCGCCATGGTCGCGGTACGGCGCCGTGGCGCACCCCGGCCCTAGGGTTCCCGCGTGGCCAAGCTGAAACTCATCCACCGCTGCACCGAGTGCGGCTCGTCGCATCCCAAGTGGTCGGGCCGTTGCAGCACATGCGGTGCGTGGAACTCACTCATCGAGGATGTCGAGGGTCCCGACGAGGCCGGCGTCACGCTCGCTGCCGGGCTCGCCCTCGTCCCTGCCGGCGTCGCCACCCCCATCGACCAGGTCGACGGCAGCGTGGGACGGCCCACGCCCACCCGCATCGACGAACTCGACCGCGTGCTCGGTGGCGGCATCGTGCCGGGGTCTGTCACGTTGCTCGGCGGTGAGCCCGGCATCGGCAAGTCCACGCTGCTGCTGCAGCTGCTCGCCGCGTGGCGCGGCACCACTCTCTATGTCACCGCCGAGGAGAGCGCGCAGCAGGTGCGCAGCAGGGCCGAACGCCTCGGCGCACTGCGTGACAACCTGTGGCTCCTTCCCGAGATGTCGCTGCCGCACGTGATCGCCGCCGTCGACCGCATCAACCCCGAGCTCATCGTGATCGACTCCATCCAGACCGTCGTCGACCCCGACCTCGGCAGCGCACCCGGTTCCGTGGTGCAGGTGCGCGGCTGTGCGCACCGTCTCGTGCAGGAGGCCAAGCGGCGCAACATCCCGGTGGTTCTCGTGGGTCACGTCACCAAGGAGGGCGGTCTTGCCGGCCCGCGCGTGCTCGAGCACGTGGTCGACACCGTGCTGTCGTTCGAGGGCGAGCGCCACCACGCACTGCGCATGATGCGCGCCTCGAAGCACCGCTTCGGTCCCTCGAACGAGCTCGGTCTCTTCGAGATGACCGAGCAGGGTCTCATCGGTGTCCCCGACGCCAGCCGTCTCTTCCTCGCCGACCGCCGCAGCGGTGCGGCCGGCTCCGTGGTGGTGCCCACCATCGAGGGCCAGCGTCCTCTGCTGGTCGAACTGCAGGCGCTCACCAACCGTGTGCAGCCGGGCGTGCCCGCACGTCGCAGCGCACAGGGTGTCGACCACGGCCGGCTCAGCATGCTGCTCGCGGTGCTCGAGCGCCGCGCCCGTGTCGACCTCTCCTCGCACGAGGTGTATGCGTCGGTGGTGGGTGGCGTGAAACTCACAGAGCCGGGTGCCGACCTCGGCATGTGCCTTGCTCTCGTCAGTGCGGCCACCGACACCCCGTTGCCGTCCGACCTCGTGGTGATCGGTGAGGTCGGCCTCGCCGGCGAGGTGCGCCAGGTGGGCCACACCGGCCGTCGCCTCGCGGAGGCCGCCCGCCTCGGCTTCACCCGCGCGGTGGTGCCGGCCTCGTCGTCCACCAAGGTCGACGGCATGTCGGTGCACACGGTGGGAACGCTGAACGAGGCCCTCGCCGTGGCACACCTGTCGGCTGGCTGAGGCCGCACCCCGCCCCATTAGGATTTCCCGCATGCCCGAGTCGCCGAACCGCGTCGTCGAAGTGAACGGCCGCAAGCGCCGTCCGTGGGCACTGCAGTCACGCGAGAAGCTGCTGAAGGCGGCTGCCGATGAGATCGCCGAGGTCGGCTTCGACAAGGCACGTCTGGTCGACATCGCGCGCCGTGCCGGCATGACGGCGGGGTCGGTGTACACCTGGTTCGAGAACAAGGAGGACCTCTTCCGCGCCGTCCTCGAGGACGCGCTCGAGGCACAGATCCTCGGCAACTCGGTGGCCCTCGCCGACGTCAAGGAGATCGAAACGTCCTCCTGGCTGCTCGAGATCGCCCGCCTCGTCCCCCGCAACTACGAGAACCCCGGTCCCACGCCGGCGCAGAAGCTCCTCATCGAGAGCTACTACGCGTCGTGGAGGAACGGCGGTGCCGCGGAGAAGCTCATGCCGCGGCTGCAGCAGCATGTCGACCTCTACATGTCGATCATTGACAGGGCCAAGGAGCGCGGCGACGTCCGCACAGACATCGACAGTTACGCACTTGCCATGGTGCTTGCCGCTATTCCTCTGGGGCTCTCGCTCATGAACCTTGCCGGCATCCCCCGTGTCGATGACGCTGCGATGCTCCCGCTCTTTGAGGGCATCCGGCGCGCTGCCAAGCCCGGCGCCTGACTCGTCACGCCGCTGCGTCAGTCCGCTGGTGGGCCCACCCACCTCAGCTCCGGCGCGGCCGGCGTACCCATTGCCACCCACAGTTCGGGCTCCATCGCACCGCCCGTCATTGAGGATGGCAGCAGCATGGAGCGCCAACGGTGCATGCCTGCCGTAACCCCGGCAATCTCGGGAACCACGGCCACCACGCGATTTCGCACCACCACGAGTCCGGTGGCACCCGTCGGAACGACCGTCCGCACGCGGAACGACCCGTCGAACTGCATCGGCGTGCGCGCGAGACGTGAGGTGCCCACATCCGCGAATGCCCGACGCTGGTTCAGCGTCCACGACACCACAGCAGGGTCGGCCGGTGCCTCGACGGGCATGGCCACATCGAACCACCCGTCGAAGCCGGCGGTGCGCGCGATGTCGTCCACGTCGCCGTCAGCATCCACCCACCTGTCGAGTCGCCGCGCCTCGGCCACCGCCGCATCGAAACCTGAGCGGAGCGTGGTCTCCCCCTTGTCCCACCACACGGTGCGCGACGGGCGCGACGGGCACGACATCTCGGGGTTGATGCCGGCAATGTCCCAGCCGGGGTCGAGCCCGGTTGCCGCCATCACCATCGGCAGCACGTCGAACCCCTGCACCGGGCAGTCGTCCGTGCGGCCCGCGGCCTGGTCGGGCCATTTCACGAACAGCGGGACACGGTAGATCTGCTCGAGGGTGTGGATGTTCGTGGGGTCGATGTCCTTGCGCTTCGACTCCCCGGGTTCGAACGCGATGCCGTGGTCGGCGGTCACGATGATCATCGTGCGGTCCCAGTTGGCCGAGCGGCGCAGGCTGTTCACGAGGTCGAGAACGATGCGGTCGGTGGCCACGTACTGCGCGAGGAACGCCTGGTACTCGTCGCGCACGCGGTCCTCCACCTCGGCGCTGCGCTTGGCGGTGGTGATGGCAGCGGTGGAGCGCAGGTCGGGGGTGAGCTGCCACGGCCGGTGCGGCAGCAGCACGTGGGCGAAGTGGAACGTGGGCACCGACGAACGCGCGGCGCGCGCGATCATCCCCTCCGCCACGGGAACCTGGGACAGCGCCCCACCCCGTTCCCAGTTGGTCACGGTGTTGCGCTTCGTCTCCACGAACGTCTCGTCGGGCGCGACGGTGGTGTCGGGGGCCGGGTCATCACCGGTGTCCGGCGCGTCGATCACCTCGTTCTGCGCGCCGAAGCCTCCCCAACCCTCGTCGATCGGCGGCAGCCGGTCACGCAGGCCCGAGGGCAGCAGTTTGTGGCCGAGCACCACCCACGTGTCGCGGAGGAACCGACCCCAGTCGGTGCCGCGGGCGACCGGTGCGGTCGCGGCGGGGTCGACCGTGTCGTCACCTGCCACCGTCGTGGTGGTGCCGGCGTTCGCGATGTCATCACCACCCGACACCGACACCGTGGCGCAGGCCTCCCTCGGGCACAGTGCGGTGGCGATCTCGTGCACGTCCATCGACCTGCGGCCGTACATCAACGAGAACACGTTGCGCCGGTGGTTCCAGTACGTGGGGGCACGGCCCGTCACGGGCTCGTTGCCCGTGAGCATCGCCGGCACCGCGTCGGTGGTGGTCTGCGAGAGGCCCAGCATGTTGCGGTCCCACGTGGACGATTCCGCCAGGGCCGCGAACCCGGGGAACCGCTGTGCGTTGATGGTGCCGTCGGTTCCCAGCAGCGGCCACAACGGTGCCTCGTCGAGCTGCAGCCACACCACACTCACGCGCTCCGCCGGGGTCGCGTCCCGCGCGGGAACGGTGGTGGACGTGCTCACCTCCACCACCTCCGCATCCGCGGTGACGATGACACCCTGCGACGACACAACGAACACCACCAACACCGCGACTGCGAGGGGCGAGGCGTACCCGAGCCATGTGCGCACCGCGGCGAACCGTCGGTGGACCACCGCGGTTCCCCCCGCAAGAAGCAGTGACATTGCCCCCACAACGGCCCACGGTGCATCGATGCCGCGCAGCAGCACCATGCACAACGGAAGCGCCGCAACCGCCACCAGCACGGACCGGGTGCCATCGCGAAACCGCTCGGGTGCGCGGGATACGGCCACATCGAGTGCTGCCAGCAATGCGGGCGGAACCATCAGCACCGCCACCGCGAACAAAACCACGGCCGTGCCCTGCATGCGTGCGGCAGTGAACACAGCGTTGTTCTCGCCGTACAGCGGCAGGAGAGGCTGGGCCAGCCCGGCCGTCAGCAGGGTGACATACGTGGCGGCGCGCCGCACCGCCTATCCCTCCGCGGGAGCGTCGTCCTCGGTCATCCCCTCGTCGGCCGGCACGGTGTCCTCGGTGGCACCGTCCTCCGTTGCACCGTCCTCGCCGGTGTCCTCACCCGGCACCAGCTGGGCCCAGATGGCATCGACATCGGGGATGTTGCACTTCGTTGTTGCCGCACCGGCGTTCGCGAACTCGTCACGCGAGAGGCGACGAAGGATGGTAATCGCATCGTTCAGCGACGCGCGGTTCTCCAGCTGCATGTTCACCGCTTGGATGCCGGCCTCGCGGCCGTCCTCCACCTGCAGCGTGGACCGCGTCCAGTTGAGGGCGTTCTGCCAGGTGTCGATGAGCCCGATGAACTTGTCGAGACACTCGGTGGTGTTGGGCGACGACACCAGGCCGGCTCGTGCCGTGGACGACGCGAGCGTCTTGCGCACGTCGAGGTAGTCCTTCTCCTTCGACTGTTCGTTCTCGAGGGCCTCGTCCAGGAGAACACCCTGCTCGGCAATCGCCGTTCCGTAGGCCCAGAGGTCGTTCGAGCGCTGTCCGAGCAGCTCCACCGCCGTGGACGCCTCGGCAATGGTGGACGACCAGTGCTCCACGATCGCGTCCACCCGGGCACCGCGGCGTTCCTCACCGAGGCTGTCCTGCGTGCTCTTCAGGGTGGCGTACGTGGCCGTGCCCGCCACGATCGCGGTGGAGAACACCGTGACCAGCGAGTTGATCATGGTGCTGCGGTCCTTCGCGATCTTCTCGCGGCGTCGCTCGCGCCGGATCATGCGCATGAACCAGATGCGGCGCTTCGTCTCGGCAACATCCTCGGCGGCGTCGAGGGCGGCCTCCTGGGAGAAGACCTCGCTCTCCACCGCACCGTCGGCGGGCTCGTCACCCGGCGGGGGCGGAAGCGGTGTGTCCGAGTTGTCGCTCATGCGACTGACACTAATTCAGCCGTCGGGGCCGTCCGTCACCTCACGATGTCGACGGCAACAAGGGCACTGCGTGCCTTCGAGCCCTTCGGGGTCACCTTCACGGTCACCCGGCACGAACCGAGCTTGGCCCCCACGAGGCGCACACCGCTGATGGCGCAGGTCTTCTTCGAGGCCTTGGGGACGGTGACGACGATCTTCGCGCCCTTCGGGGCCACGAGCCCCGCATGACGCACGATCGTGCGGAAGTCGACCGACTTCCCCTTCTTCACCCGCACGTTCACCCGGGAGGTGGTGGCACGATCCACGGCGGTGGTGACGGCCACCGCCCCTGCGTCGCCGATCACCGGGGCCATCGTGACTGCCGTGGTGCCGGCCGTCGAACCGCCCGGTGCCGCCGTGCTCCCCGTTCCCGCAGGTGCGGACGTGCCCGTCTGGCCGGGCGGCGCCGTTGTTGCGGGCGGCGCCGTTGTTGCGGGCGCCGCCGTCGACCCTGCGGGCGCAACGGTGCTCACCGCCGCAGCAACGGTGGTGCTGGCGCGGGGCACGGTGGTGACGGCCACGACCCCACCACCGATGGTGGTGGTGGTGGTCTTAGGTGTGGTCGTGGTCGGTGCAGGCGCACCGGGCACGGTGGTTGTCGTCTTCGGCACCGTGGTGGCGGGCGGCACCGTGGGTCCGCCGCCCACCGAGGCTGCCCCGATGATCACTCCGGCGAGCCCACGGACAACGAGCGGTTCCGCACTGAAGGCAACCGCACCCGGGCCCTGTCCAAGCTGGTCACTGCTGTTCTTCCCGAAGCACCTCACCGAAGCGCTCCAGGTCTGGATGCAGTGGCTCGATCCCTGGAAGAACGCGCTCGAGATGTCCATTGCCTGGTACGAGGCATCGGACACGGCAACCGGCAGCGCACGGGTGGTGTTGTTCACGAGGCCCCAGCACCACAGCGTGCCGCTGTCATCGACTGCACACGTGGTCCTTTGGACGAGATCCACCTTCACCGCAGCCCTCGCCCAGCCCTGCACCCGCTGTGGTGCCGCAAGGATGGGGGTCTGGTCGGAGTACACGGGTGCGTACTTGCCCCAGCACCAGATCGAACCGTTGGACAGTACGGCGCACGCCGACTCGTCCTCGAAGTCCATGTCGACGGCGGGGCCGGGCAGGTTCACCCGCACCGGTCGGGCCGCGTCGGACACGGGCGGGCCGCCCAGCATCCCGTAGTTTCCCGAGCCCCAGCACATCACGTCACCGTCACGCTCGACGGCACACGCGTTCGTGCCGATGATCTCCACCTTCCGCACGTCGGTGAGGTTGGTGATGAGATACGGCCCGTTCCCCCCGTTGCCGGGGAGGTTCTCTCCCAGCACCCGGTTCACGTTCATACCCCAGCACGCAACCTGTCCGGCGGTGCCGAGGGCGCAACTGAAGTTGACACCGAGGGTCACATCCATGGACTGGAACGGCAGGTTCACCCGTCTCCAGCCGTAGATCCAGCCGTAGTCACCGGCAGGGTCGACCTGGCGGTTCGCGTTGTTGCCCTTGCACCACACGTTCCCCTCCGTCACCACGCACGTTCCCGAGATTGAGGTCGACATCGCGGTGAGGGGTGCGGCGGTGGGTCGCTCCACCTCCACGGGCACGTTGCTCCGACGGTACGAGTTCACCGATGCCTGCTGGCTACCCCAGCACACCAGAGCGCCGGTCGACGTGATCGAGCAGAAGCCCTCCATGGTCGAGTCGATGACAACCGATGCCCTCTCGCCCGGGATGCCCTCGGAGTTCGCGGGAAGCATGCGCGCCAGCGCGTCCTGCGACGGGATGGCCACGTTGCGTGCCTCGTCCCCGGTGCCGCCGCACGCCGACAGCGCGAGTGCCGCCAGCGTCACGATCATTGTCAGCTTCTTCATCTTCATTGTCCTCTGCCCCGTTGCCCTTCTGATCATCATGGCACTCTGACGTCCACCGACGACCTGAGAGTTCCCGACTTCGTCCCCACCGAGACGGTGAGGGTGCACGTGCCCTTCTTCCTGCCGGTCACGTTCACACCCTTCAGCGCGCAGGCGGCTCCCTTCACCGACCACTTCGCGGTCCCCTTCGCGGGCACCTTCAGAAGTGAGGTCGCCTTCTTCGTGGCGCCCTTCTTCAGGGCGACCCACGGTGCCACCGCAACCGACTCCATCGAGGCCTGCGCGTCGTCGGCCTCCGGCACCACCACGAAGCTGTACCGGGTGCCCGCCGTGAGACCCTTCACGGTGCACGAACCCGACGAGCCGGAACACGACTGCCTGCCGCCCACCACTCTCACCGAGTGCTTTCCGCCGCCGGAGCCCGCGCGCCAGGTGACGGTGACCGACCTGTCACCGGGTGCCACGTTCACGATCGATGCGCGCTCGGCGACGCGCTGCGTGGTTGCGTTCGGTCCGGGAACCTGGGGCACGGGCTGTTCGGGCGCGCCGGGCAGGGTGAGCACCTGCGGGGCAACGGTCTGCACCACGTCGGGGGAATCCGCCGCCGGGCGGCCGCCGAGACGCCGGTACCCGGCGAGTGCCACGGGTGTGCCGTCGGTCTTCAGGCCGACAAGGCCGGAGGCGACGGTGCCCGGTGCAACCCTGGTGGGGCTGGCAAGGCCGGCCACGAAACCGTCACCGACAGAGACGAGACGTGTCCACGGCACGTCCTGCGGGCCCCACGCACCCTTCACGGCGAGCGAGTTGGCATCGAGTTCGACGGTGCCGGCACCCTGGTCGCTGCTCGCCACGATCCTCCCGTCGACCTCCACGACGTCGCTCACTCCCCCGAGGTCGATCGACTGCGACAACCCGAGGGTTGCCGGGTCGAACACCAGCACATTGTTCGGTGTCGCGAGCATGAGGCCCTTCGAGGTGAGGGTCGGCCGGCTCCACCCCCAATCGGAGGTCTTCACACCCGACACGTAGGTGAGCTCGCCCGTGGCGAGGTTGATGCGTGCTGCCGGCGGTGTCTCGATGCCCTGCTGCGACACCACCCGCACGTACAGCATCCCGTCGGCCACGGTGGCCTCGCCGGGCAGCATCTTCTCGCCCTCCACGACCAGGTCGACCCTGTTGGTCTCGGCACCGTCGCGTGCGGAACGCAGGCTCACCAACGACGGTTGGGTGCCGTCGGCATTGTTCTCGGTGAGGATGAACGCCACGTGGTCGTCGTTGCCGTAGATGTCGTACACGTACCTGCCGGCGGTGTCCACCCGGAAACTCTCGTCGCGTCCACCGGTGGTGAGGTCGAACCGGTCCACCCTGCTGTCTCCCCAGAGTGGTTCGCCCTCGACATACGGCGTCTCTGACGAGACATACAGCCACTTGCCCACCACGCCCACACCGGTGATCTCGCGTGTCTCGGTGTCATCGTCGAGACCGAACTCCTTGGGCACACCGTTCCTGTCGGTGATGAGGATCCTCCCCGTGTAGTACCCGTCGTACAGGGCAGTGGTGCCCACGAACGTCACGAGGCTCCGGTCACTGCCCGCGAACTCCATCACCTCGATGCGAACCGGTTGCGAGTTCGTCGTGTAGGGAAGCTGTGACGGCGCGGTGTTCCCGTCGCCGTCGATCGCCGCGTGGTGACGCACCGCCCGTCCGTTCACCGAGTGGAAGTCCCCGACCAGAAGGAAGTTGTTGTTCCACACGGTCACGTCATTGACGAGCCAATCCCACACCTGCCAGGGAACGTTGACTGCGGGTGAAAAAGCCACCTTCCGTCCCGTCACGGCATCGAACACGTGGAACACGCTGAGAAACTCGCCGTTCTCCCCGACTTCGCGCACGTGCACCATCACGCGCGTGTCCGTGGCGGCGTAATCGAACTGCCAGGAATACCACTGGGTCGATGTCACGGCGGGAGCGGCGAAGTCCACCATCTGGCCGGTCGAGAGGTCGAACTTCGCCACCCGGTGGTGCTGGCGGTCGAGGTTGCCGAACACCCACAGCGTGTTGCCGCGCACCTCCAGCTCCGAAAGCTGCCGGTAATCCCAGTCGGTCGCCTTGAAGTAGGGGAACCTCGCGTTCAACGGGTCGACGAAGCCGTCACGGAGGCCGGTGGTGAGGTCGACCGACACCAGGAGCGGCAGGCCCTCATCGCTGCTTCCCGGCTGCGTGATGAGCCGGTTCCCCACCAGCACGGGCTGCCACGAGCAACCGACGGGTTCCTTCGGCTCGAGATCCTTCTTGCGCATGCCGGTGGTGCCGTCGAGCACGTAGACCGCGCTGCAGGAGTTGCGCACCTCCTCGCCGCTCACCGACAGAACTCCGCTCATGGTGACCACGACATCCGTGCCGTTCGGGTGCATCGCCATCCAGTGCACCTCGCTCGCGTCGTAGCCGTAGCGCATGTCCGGTGTGAGGTGCAGGTAGAAAGCATTGTCCACAGTGCCGTCGGCGAGGATGTGGGCCATCTTCCCGCGTCCGCTTCCGTCAATCACCACGGTGCCGCCGCCCACGTACCAGCCGCCCCTGCCGTCGGGCACGCCGGTCCTCACCCCGTACGTGCTCACCGGGAACGCCGCGGGGACGGACTCATCGTTCGGGTCCGACGTCTTCACCAACGACGCACCGCCCACGAACAGGCCTTCGTAGGTGGAGTCTCCGGTGAAGGCCACCGCCCGCTCTGCCTCCTCCGACCACCTGATGTCATAGGGCCACTGGTTCGTGGCCGCGAAGGGAAGGGCCGTGGAGTCCACCTCGATCGCCGCGTTGCGGGTGCGCTCGGAGGAGTCGCTGCTGCCCCCGCCGCCACAGGAGACCACAAGGCCCACCAACACCACAACCGCCGCCGCGCGCCGAGCCCTCATTGCTGTCCTCCCTCGGGAACGAACCACCGGCGATGTCTGACGAGCCAGACGCAGGAACGGTTCCCTGACTGAACGAAACTTAGTCGGCGGGCAGTCAGCGTCTGCGCTGCGGGGTGGCGTTCAGCCGGTCACGGTGAGGGTGACCGTCCTCGAGGTGGCCTTGCCCTTCTTCGGTGTGACCGTCACGGTGACACGGCACGAGCCCTTCTTCAGGCCCTTCACCGAGGTCACCGTGGCCTTGCAGTTTTTTGCCGACGATGCGGCCACCTTCAGTGTCACCCGCGATCCGGAGGCAACGGTGAGCCCGGCGTACTTCGCGATCGCAGCCGCGGTGACTGCCTTCTTTGTTGTCGGGGACGGTGCCACCGGCGCAGGTGCGGCGGTTGCGGGTGGAGACGTCGCCGGGGTCGAGGTGGCCGGCGGTGAGACTGTGTTGTCCACCTGTGGTGCCACGGTCGCCGGAGGCAGCGATGTGGTCGGCGGCACCGTGGTGTCCGCCACGGACAGCGTGGTGAAGGTGCCGGTGACCGAACGGAGCGCGGTGGGTGACCAGTTCCTCACCTGGAGTCGGTAGTTGTAGACCGTGCCGGATGAGAGACCACTCAACGTCACCGCAACGTTGGAGGTGGTCATCGAGCCACCGTTCGGAATCTGGGTCTTGCACTCCCATGGATTCCCCGGGAGTCCGCACGTGCCGTAGGTGACGTCCGTGGAGTACTGCAACTGGTAGCTGTCCCATTGCCCCAACGGGTTCAGCTCGAGGTTCAACGTGGCCGCGGAGGTGGTGATGCCCGACACCGACGCCACTGACGCCCTGCCACCTGCCTCGGTGGTGAACGTCTGTTCCGCGGTGGTCACCGTGCTCGAGTCGAGCGATCGCGTCATCTCCACCACGTAGTAGTAGGTGGTGGACGCGCTCAGCCCCGAGAGAGTCGCATTGCCGTCGAGTGTTGCCGACGAACATCCGAACTGTGACGCGCCGGTCTGCGACGTGTACGTGCCCGTGGATGTTCCCCACCGCACTCGGTGTGACACCCCGTGCCCGTTCGTGGTCACCGTGTATGCGAGTGTCGCCGACGTGACACCAGCTGAGATTGGCGACAGCGAGGCCGTGGGTGCTGCCGGGGAGCCGGCACGGGTGACCACGATGGAGTACGTGGTGGATGACGACATGTCCCCGGAGCGCACCGACACCGCGAGTGTCGTGGCCTGGCCCTTTAGGAGGTTGAGGACTATCTCGCCCGACCTCGGCACCAGTGAAACTGTCCCTCCGTTCACGGTGTACGACGACCCGGCACTGCCGTTGGAGTTCTCGAGCGTGAACGTGACTGAGCACGTGCCCTCCGCAATCGGGAGCGTGTACGACGTGGTGCCCGAAGCGAACGATGGGCTCAGTGTTCCCGCGGAGGGCGAGAGCGACCCGAGGGTGGAGGTCGCCGACAACGACACCTTCGCCACACCGGTCGCCCCCGACACGCCGTCGAGATCGGTGAACCTACTGGCGAGATATACGGTCGAGCCCGACTTGGCGAGTGCCTGGTGCCCGATGTTGCTTCCCAGGGCGAAGTTGCCCACCGGTCGGAACTCTCCTGTTGCCGACGACCACGACCACAGGGGGCGGTTCCCGAACACACCGGCGACGTACAGATTGGTGCCGCTCACGAGAATGTCGGTGACACCGGTGACGCCGTAGTTGTCGTAGGGAATCACCCCGGGGGATGTCCAGTTCGACCCGTCCCACTTCGCGATGTAATCGGCATCCGACACTCCCCCGGCGTCGGCGAAATACCCACCGACCAGCAGGTTGCCGGATCCGTCCTCGGCGAGGTCGAACACGCCCATCCGCTCGGGAGGACCCATGCTGAACGACCCCGACGGCGCCACCACGTCCCAGGAGAGAGTCGACCACGTGCCGCTGTCCCACTTGCGCACGAGCGTGTTCTTGTTCGCCGCGCTCCAGTTGCATCCGGAGTACCCAGAGCACTTATATGACAGGCCCGTATACACGGAGCCGTCCGCCATCATCTCGACATCAGTCGGGTAGTTGTCGTAGGAGTACGGCGACGAGACCTCCACAAGATTGCTGCCGTCCCATTTGGCCACGTTCAGGTAGCTGAACGCGTTCGTGGGCATACCACCCGAGCACTTGAACCCGCCGCCGATGCGGCCCACGGCCCAGAACGTGTCGGCCGACGCGGAGATGTCCACGACCTCGTCGAGGCTGGAGAGCCGGTAGTAGTCGTTGCCGCTGCAGCTAACAGTGGCCACGTCGGTCTGCCACTGACCGCCGTCCCATCTCAACAGCGCGTTGGCCTTCGTGGTGTCGTTGTAGGCGAACATGCCACCGACTGCGATTCCCTTGGTGGACAGTTTCGCCAGGCTGTACACCGGGCCGTCGAGCACTCCGTCGCCGCCGCTGTCCGCGCCGAGGGCCGACCACGAGGAGCCGTCCCACTTCGCGATGTAATCGGCATCCGACACTCCCCCGGCGTCGGCGAAA
>JBJTFB010000158.1:0-6925 GCA_046093205.1 Acidimicrobiales bacterium | reverse complement strand
GGATGCACGTGGCCATGGTGTACATGAACGGCCAGAAGATGTCGAAGTCCCTCGGCAACCTCGTGTTCGTCGATGCCCTCCGCCGCGAGTGGGACCCCAGGGCCATCCGTCTCGGGGTGGTCGAGCACCACTACCGCCTCGAGTGGGAGTGGGACGACGGCCTGATGCCCCGCAATGCCGGCCGGCTCTCCTCGTGGCTGGCATCTGTCGGTGGACGGCGTGGACGGGTTGCCGACGAGGTGCGGGAGCACATGGACGACGACCTCGACACTCCCGGGGCGGTGGCCGCCCTCGACCGAGCGGCAGCCGCCGGGGAGGATGTGACCGAGGGCGCAGGTCTGCTCGGGGTGCGTCTCGACCGGCCGGTGACCGTCGGCTGACGGCGCCCGGCGACGCTCACGATCCGCACCTCTTGACTTTCCGTCATAGTTGTCACAGCCCCTGTCCAAACGGCCCCGAATAGGCCATACTCTGCGCCCGTGACCCAGGGAGAAAAGGCGCCCGCAGTCCCGCAGAACCCGAAGCTGTACTCGGGGGCGGGAGCATCGCAGCACAGGCTCCGTCGCGTCCTCGACCCGGTGTCGCGCCGTCTCTGGGATCTGTCCATCGAGGGAGTCGAGAACATCCCCGTCGACGGGCCGGCAATCATCTGCCCGAACCACATCAGCTTCTTCGATTCCGTGTTCGTGATGACGTTCGTCGGTCGCAACATCTCGTTCGTCGGCAAGGCGGAGTACATGGACTCGTGGAAGACCAAGCACCTGTTCCCGGCGCTCGGCATGATCCCCATCGACCGTTCCGGTGGCTCGAGGAGCGATGCCGCTCTCGACGCTGCCGAGCAGGTGCTGCGCAGGGGAGAGCTGTTCGGCATCTACCCCGAGGGCACCCGCAGCCGCGACGGGATGCTCTACAAGGGTCACACAGGTGCTGCGCGCCTCGCCCTGAAGGTCGGGTGCCCCATCATCCCTGTGGGGATCGTGGGAACGCGCGAGATCCAGCCCCCCGACACGTTTCTGCCGAAACTCCGCAAGCCATGCACCATCCGGTTCGGTCGCCCCGTCCACGTCGACCGGTACGCCGACAGGGCCGATGACCATCTGGTGTGGCGAGAGCTCATCGACGAGGTGATGTTCGAGATTCGCGAACTGAGCGGGCAGGAGTACCGCAACACCTACTCCACGAAGCGCGCCGAGAACCTCGCCACGCCGAAGGCGGTCGTGGGCGGCGAGGCCGACGACACAAACACACCTGAGCTGCAGTCGACCGCTCCGTAGACTGTCGGCCTGATGACCGACATCGCAGTGATCCTGCCCGACGGCTCCGAACGCGTCGTGCCCGAGGGCTCCTCCGTGCTCGACGTCGCGCGCTCCATCGGCTCCCGGCTTGCCAAGGCGGCCCTTGCCGGGGTTGTGAACGGTGCCGAGGTCGACCTCGGTGCCACCGTGCACGGCGGGGACAGGGTCGCGGTGATCACGTCGGAGTCCGACCAGGGCCGCCATGTCCTGCGGCACTCCACCGCACATGTGCTGGCCCAGGCAGTGGTGCAGTTGTTCCCGGGTGCACAGTTCACAATCGGGCCGGCCATCGAGGACGGCTTCTACTACGACTTCGACCTGCCCGACGGGCGCACGTTCAGCGAGGACGACCTGCGCTCTGTCGAGGTCCGGATGCGCGAGATCATGAAGGCCGACCAGCCGTTCGAGCGTTCGGAGGTGTCCGCGCCCGAGGCCCTGCGGATGTTCGCTGCCCAGCGCTACAAGTGCGAGATCATCGAGCGCGTCACATCGGGCGCAGCCGACGGTGACGACTCGGGTGAGGTGGGCGACGGAAGCACGATCAGTGTGTACCGCAACACCGACGAGTTCGTGGACCTGTGCCGCGGACCGCACGTTCCCTCCACCGGCCGGCTCGGTCACTTCGCGCTCCAGAAGGTCGCCGGTGCGTACTGGCGCGGCAACGAGAAGGGCCCGATGCTCCAGCGCATCTACGGCACGGCCTGGGAGAGCGACTCGGCACTGAAGGAGCACCTCCACCGACTCGAGGAGGCCGCCAAGCGCGACCACCGCAAGCTCGCGAACGAGCTCGACCTGCTCTCGTTCCCGCAGGAACTCGGCGGTGGTCTTGCGGTCTGGCACCCGAAGGGTGCTGTCGCGAGGAAGCTGATGGAGGACTACAGCCGCCAGCGGCACATGGACGGCGGCTACCAGTTCGTCTACACGCCGCACCTCGCGAACGCGAACCTCTTCCGCACCTCCGGCCATCTCGACTTCTATGCCGACGGCATGTACCCGCCCATGGAGATGGACAACGGCACGTACTACCCGAAGCCGATGAACTGTCCGATGCACTGTCTCGTGTACGCGAGCCGCCAGCGCAGCTACCGGGAACTGCCGCTGCGGCTGTTCGAGCTCGGCAACGTGTACCGCTACGAGCGCGCGGGGACCCTGCACGGCCTCATGCGTATCCGTGGCTTCACCCAGGACGACAGCCACATCTTCTGCACCGAGGAACAGCTCGCCGACGAGATCGCGTCGCTCCTCGATTTCGTGATGAGTGTGCTGCGTCGTTTCGGCTTCACCGACTTCACGGCGAACCTCTCCACCAAGGACCCGAAGAAGTACGTGGGTGACGATGCGATGTGGGACAAGGCGACGGACGACCTGCGCGCCGCACTCGAGCGCTACGGTCTCGCCTACGGGGTGAAGGAGGGGGATGCGGCGTTTTACGGCCCGAAGATCGACATTGATGTGCGCGATGCGATCGGCCGCAAGTGGCAGCTCTCCACCATCCAGCTCGATTTCAACCAGCCGGAGCGTTTCCGGCTCGAGTACGTGGCCCCCGACGGTTCGCGTCGTCGTCCGATCATGCTGCACCGGGCACTCTTCGGCTCCGTCGAGCGCTTCTTCGGGGTGCTGATCGAGCACTACGCGGGTGCCTTCCCGGTGTGGATGGCGCCCGTGCAGGTGAAAGTTCTGCCGGTAGCCGATGCCCATGCTGCATACGCCCACTCGCTGTCTGCCGCACTGAGGGCGAAGGGCCTGCGCACCGAGGTCGTGGACTCCGACGAGCAGCTCGGCAAGCGAATCCGCAACGCAAAGATGGAGAAGATCCCCTACGTGCTGGTGGTGGGTGACGACGACGTCGCGGCCGGCACTGCAGGCGTGAACCCGCGCGGTGGCGACGTGGAGCGCGGTGTGCCGGTCGGGGATTTCGTGGAGCGGGTCCTCGCCGAGGTCGCCGAGGCGCAGTCGGCGGATTGATGTCCCTCGACAGGCTCTGGAGCGGCTGGCGGGCCGACTATGTCGGCTCGGTGGGGGGAGGCCCCGGCGCCGGCTCGGTGTTCACCTCGATCCTCGCGTCGGGCCTGCCCGACGCGGAGACGTTCATCGTCCACCGCGGGGTGACCTGTTTCGTCATCCTCAACGCGTACCCGTACTCCACGGGCCACATGCTGGTGCTCCCGTACCGGGAGGTCGCCGACCTCGAGCAGCTGTCCGACGACGAATCGACCGAACTGTGGGCCACAGTGACCGCGGCGGTTGCCGCGGTGAAGCGCTCGCACCGTCCGCACGCCCTGAACGTGGGCATCAACCTCGGGGCATCCGCCGGCGGCAGCATCTCGCAGCACCTGCACGTTCACGTGGTGCCGCGGTGGGAGGGTGACGCCAACTTCATGACCTCGGTGGCGAACACGAGGACCCTGCCGGAGCCGCTCGGCGAGACGCACCGCCGCATCACGGCGGCGTGGAATGGCCCGGCTACCGCACAGGAGGGGACGGGACGATGAGTGACGAGACCAGGGACGAACTGCCGGAGGACCTCAACGCGGTCGACTTCGCCGGGGCATACCGTTTCCCCGACAACAGCAGACGACGCATCCCTGCCGCGCTCTATGCGGTGCTGGCCGGTGCCGCGGCTGTCGCGTGGCTCCTGTCCGACAGGGAGTCCTCCGTGGTGGTGAACGACGGGTTCCTCCTCGGTGCCGTGCTGCTCGGTGCGGTGGCGCTCGTGAGCGCGACCAGCGGGTGGCGCATGACGGTGGACGAGAAGGACGCGCTCGTGCGTGCGACCGCGAACGTGGGGTTCGTGGTGGGGCACGCCTCCGCCCAGCAGGTGTGGCGCGGGATCCGTTCCCGGCCCACGTGGCGAATCTTCTGCTACAGCGCGGAGGAACCGCCGTTGCAGCGCGGTCTCGTGCTGGTCGACGCGGTCGATGGCCGCGTGGTCGAGGTGCTGGTGGAGGCCAACCCGGAGTCGGGGGCGCCGTCCCCGGACGGGCCCACCCACTAGCGTTCGGACGATGTTCGACGGCAGGTTCCGCGCACCGATAGAGCGCGTCGTGCGGCCCGTGGGCATGGTGCTGAGGCGGACCGGCATGTCACCCGACCACATCACCCTCGTGGGCGTCCTCGTGTCGTTCGCGGCCGCAGTCGCCATCGGTACCGGCGCCCTCCGGGGCGGTCTGTTGCTCGTCATCCTGGCGGCCGTTCCCGACATGCTCGACGGTGCGCTCGCCAAGGCGCAGAACTCGGCCAGTCAGCGTGGCGCGTTCTTCGACTCCGTCATGGACAGGGTCACCGACTCCGTGCTCCTCGGCGGGGTGGCGTGGTACCTGGCCTCCGACGAGACGCCCCACCTCGCCGTCCTCCCCATGGCGATCATGGGTGTGTCGGCGCTCATCTCGTACGAACGGGCGAAGGCGGAGTCACTCGGCCTCGAGGCGAAGGGCGGTCTCATGGAGCGCGCCGAGCGCATCGTCGTGCTGTGCTTCGGTCTGCTCTTCGACTCGCTGCTTGTTCCGGTCCTCTGGGTGATGCTCGTGCTCACCACGTTCACCGCCGTGCAGCGCTTCTGGAAGGTCTGGACCCAGGCGGAGGTCTCCGCGAACGTGCAGGCGAAGCGCGACCAGCGTTCGGTGCGCAAGGTTGCCCGCCACAGTTCGCGCGCCAACAGGCGTTCGCTCTCGGTGAACGCGCGGCAGCGCCGCCGGTCCCGTCACGGCTGAGCCGTCGCCATGGCCGACCCCCGCGACCAGATCACCGACGCCATCACGGTGGGCGGCTACCGCCTCGGTTCGCTGGTCGCACGGTTGACGCCCTCGTTCGTGACCCGTGGTGCGTCGGCGATGCTGGCACCCGGGCTCGCCGTCTCGTTCCGGGACAGACGCGAGATGATCGAGCGGCACCTGCGCCGTGCCGACCCATCGTTGCGCGGCTTCGCCCTCCGACGCGCGGCACAGGAGGCCTTCGACAGTTATGTGCGCTACTGGGCGGAGAGCTTCAGGTTGCCCGGGCTCAGCCGGCGGTACGTCGACCGCATGTTCACCGTCGACGGCTACCAGCACATCGAGGACGGACTGGCCCGCGGCAAGGGCGTGATCCTCGCCCTGCCGCACCTCGGCGGGTGGGAGTGGGCCGGCCGTTGGATGGCCGACAAGGGGCACAGGCTCACCGTGGTGGTGGAGCCATTGCATCCGCCCGAGTTGTTCGAGTGGTTCACGGGTCTGCGCGCGAAGCTCGGCATGAACGTGGTGCCGCTCGGACCCGATGCTGCCTCTGCCGTGCTGGCCGCGCTGCGACGCAACGAGGTGGTGTGCCTGCTGTGCGACCGTGACATCGGCCGCTCGGGGGTGGGGGTCGAGTTCTTCGGTGAGCGCACAACGCTGCCCGCCGGCCCTGCGATGCTCGGGTTGCGTGCGGACTCCGTGGTGCTCCCCACCGCGGTGTACTTCACCGACCGCGTCGACGGGCACCATGCGGTGGTGCGGCCGCCGCTCGACATGGACCGCACGGGAGGCCTGCGCGAGTCGGTGGCGGGCATCACCCAGGCTCTCGCGCACGAACTCGAGCTGTTGATCAGGCGTGCACCGGAGCAGTGGCACCTGTTCCAGCCGAACTGGCCGGGCGACCCCGGTTACGACGGGGTGAACCGCGCCTGAAGTGTCGTATGCGGGCCGGCCGCCCCTTCGCGCCGCGGTTAGCCTGAGGACCGGACAAGTCCGACAAAGGAGACCGATCATGTCGCGGGTGCAACTGGCATTGAACGTGGGCAACCTCGATGAAGCAATCGACTTCTACACGCGGATGTTCGGTGTGGGGCCGGCGAAGGTGCGCGACGGGTACGCCAACTTCGCGGTGGAGAACCCCCCGCTCAAGCTCGTGCTCATCGCCGGTCACGGCGAGCCGGGGACGCTCAACCATGTCGGCGTCGAGGTGGAGTCCACCGACGAAGTGGCAGTGAAGATCGAGGAGGCCCGGCAGAACGGGTTCCCGGTCACCGTGCAGGAGAGCACCACCTGTTGCTTCGCCGTGCAGGACAAGGTCTGGATCGAGGGCGGGGAGCTGCCCTGGGAGTGGTACACGGTGCTGGAGGACGCACCGCAGGACACCTCGCTCATGCGCATCGGCACCAAGCCCGTTCTCGTGGTCGAGGCCGGCGGTGGTGCTTGCGGCCCCGGTTCGTGCTGCTGAGACGTCACCTCGCCGAGTTCACGGGCACCGCACTGCTCGTGATGGCAGTCGTCGGCTCGGGAATCATGGCGACAAACCTCTCGCGTGACGTGGGGCTGCAACTGCTCGCCAATGCGGTGGCCACCGGCGGCGCCCTGTTCGCGCTCATCACCGTGTTCGGTCCGGTGTCGGGAGCCTCGTTCAACCCCGTCGTGTCGGTGATGTCGCACGTCCTGGACGGTGGCTCGCTGCGGGTGCTCGCCGGTGACGTGGCGGCACAGTTCTCCGGTGCGGTGGTCGGGTGCTGGGCCGCCAATGCAATGTTCTCGCGGCCGTGGCTCGAGGTCTCGGCCACCGACCGTTCCGACGGCCCCCGCTGGTTCGCCGAGGTGATCGCGACGTTCGGTCTGCTGCTCGTCATCCGCGGCGGCCGGCGTGCCGGCGCGAACGTGGCCGCGCTCGTGGCGGCGTGGATC
>JBJTFB010000157.1:0-18266 GCA_046093205.1 Acidimicrobiales bacterium | reverse complement strand
CCATGTGCTCTTCGACCGTGAGGCCGGTCGCGTCGTGATGCACGACACCATCGTCAACGGTTCACCGAACCGCGGCCTGGAACGCACGTTGGCCATGCAACGACAGGAGAGCCCACGCAAGGGTCGACCGCGCCGCCGTTTCGGCTCGCCGAACAGGGTCGAACTTGTCGAGCTTCTCGAGGACTCGTCCATGCTCCCCGCCATCGTGTTCATCTTCAGCAGGGCCCAGTGCGAGGACGCGGTGGTGACCTGCATCGATGCCGGGTTGATCCTGACGACCGCAGACGAGGAGGACGAGATACGCGCGATCGTGGAGCGTCACGCGGCCCCGCTCGACCGGGACGACCGCAGCGCCATCGGCTACGACGGTTTCCTCGACAGCATCGGCTGCGGGATCGCCTCCCACCATGCGGGCATGATCCCGTTGCTCAAGGAGGCTGTCGAGGAGTGTTTCGTCAGGGGCCTCGTCAAGGTCGTGTTCGCGACGGAGACACTCGCCGTCGGGATCAACATGCCCGCACGGGCCGTGGTCATCGAGAAGTTGACCAAGTACACCGGCGAGCACCATGTGCTGCTGCGTGCGTCGGAGTACACCCAGCTGACGGGCAGGGCCGGCCGGCGGGGCCTCGACGACATCGGCCACGCAGTGACGCTCTGGAATCCGTACGTGTCGTTCGACCAGACCGCGGCCCTTGCGCTCAGTCGTTCGTTTCGTCTGAGTTCCGCGTTCCGGCCCACATCGAACATGGTCGCGAACATGGTCCGGCGCCACTCCAGGGAGGAGGCGATGCACCTGCTCAACCTCTCCTTTGCACAGTTCCAGGCCGACAGGGAGGTGGTGACCACCGAGGCCCTGCTGGAGCGCAAACGCCGGGACCTGCGACGCATTGAGTCCACGCGGTCCGCGAGCGGGGACGACTCTTCCGCCGCGGAACGGTCACACGAGGACGACGAGCCACTGGCCACGGACGTGGAGGCGGAGATAGCTCTCCGTGCACTGCGGCCGGGTGACGTGGTCGTGTTCGACTGCTCGAACATCCGCGGTCGGGGACTCGTGCTGTCCACGTCGTCCAGACGCAGCGGCACCCGTCTCGGGGTGCTCACGCCGTCGCGCAAGCAGATCGACGTGACCTCCCGCGACCTTCTCTCACTTCCTGTGCGTGCGACCACCGTGGAACTGCCCGTTCCCTACGACCCGACGCGGGCAGATTTCGTCAGGGAGGCGGCCGTGAGACTCGTGAAGGCACGCGTGGACGACACAGGGCCCGGCCGGCCCGTGGGGAACACGCAGCGACGCCAGCCGGGCCGTGAGGACGGGGCACGGGCCGCGAAGCGGCTGCGCAAGGAGATCGGACAGCTGGAGCAACGCTCGAGTGCGCGCGCAGGTTCGGTTGCTGCCCGCTTCACCGACGTGGCGGCACTGCTCGAGGGTCTCGGCTATCTGCAGGGGTGGTCACTGACCGACAAGGGCGTCCTGTTGGCCGGGATATTCCACGAGAGCGATCTGCTGGTCGCAGAGATCATCGCCACGGGGACCCTCGAGGGCCTGTCGGCACGCGACATGGCCTCTGTGCTCTCCACCCTTGTGTACGAGCCGAGGGCGGGCAACTCGACCTCGGTGCGGTGGCCGAATGACACGGTAAGGAGTCGGTTCCGCAAGGTGCAGAGGGTGAGCGAGAGGCTCGCCGAACACGAGGCGCGTTTCGGGATGCAACAGCACCGAGAGCCGCACCCCGGTTTCGCCTTCGACGCGCACGCATGGTCGAACGGTCGCGGACTGGCGGACATCATCGACCCCGAGATGACACCCGGCGACTTCGTGCGGACCATGAGGCAACTCATCGATCTCCTCCGTCAGGTCGACCAGGCGTCGACGTCCGCCGCAGTGAGCGAATGCGCCAGGGGCGCAGTGTCACTCCTGAACAGAGGGGTCGTCGCCCTCTCATCGGGGATGCAGGGCTGATGGTCATCGAAAAGAGCGGGGAATGGGGCCGGGCGGTGGAGGCAGGTCGTCCGCCGCGTGCTATCGCTGATGCAGCCATCGTGCATCTGCAGGACTCGGCGAACGCACCGTTCCCGACTGCCGGGAACCTGCATCGCGCGCTGGGTGAGCCGGCGTACCGCGGGAGCGGGACGCACACGCTGCTGCCGGTGGATGGACTGGTGTGCACCGTGGCCGATGGAACCGATGTGAGGACAGTCGTTGCATGTGCGGACGTATCGGTCGGCTCGTGGTTCTCGCGCGCCGGTCTTGTTGTGGTGACGAACGTCGGTCTCTGGAACGGCCTCGACCTCACGCCCGGTTCCCACCCGAACGACGGTCGGTTCGAGGTGTTCACCATCGACGCAGGCATGTCCTTTCACCAACGGTTCCTCGCGCGGAGTCGGGCCCGCACGGGTTCGCATCTGCCGCACCCCGGTCTGTCGAGGAAGACACGCACAGAAGTGAACATCATGCGCCGCGGTGCCCAGACACTCCGCATCGACTCTGTCGACATCGGCGCGTGGACGTCGGTGGCTGTGGTAATCCACCCCGACCGTTTGAGCGTGCTCGTCTGACCACATAGATTCGGTGCGTGCGCGCGTGGATTCTTGATTCCTCCCCGGGTGCGTACCGGCTCGGTGACATCGAGTGTGCCGAACCCGGCCCGGGGGAGGTGCGCATCCGGGTCACCGCCAGTGCGCTCAACCACATGGATCTCTGGGTGACCCGCGGCACCCCGAGGCCCCACCTACCGCACGTGCCGGGCTGCGACGCAGTGGGCGTGGTGGAGTCCGTCGGTGACGGTGTGTCCGCGGTGTCACCCGGGGACGACGTGGTGGTGAACCCCGGCATCTCACCCGTCGAGGACATCGAACGGCTCGGCATCGACAGCCCGCTGTCGCCCGGGTTCCGCATCTGGGGAGAACACACCCGTGGCGGACATGCCGAGCTGGCCGTGGTGCCCGCGCGCAACGTCGTGCGACGGCCGACGAACCGCACGCTCGAGGAGTGCGCGGCCTTCCCTGTTGCGTACCTGACCGCGTACCGGATGCTGAGGAGAGGCCGCGTCACGGAGGGCTCCCGCGTGCTCGTTGTCGGGATCGGCTCGGGAGTGTCATGCGCGGCGCTCGACATCGCAAAGACGCTGGGGGCGCACGTCACTGTCACCAGCAGGGACGGGACAAAGCTCATGGAGGCCGAGGCCCGGGGTGCCGACAGGGTGGTGCGCACGGATTCGACCAACTGGGACGTCGAGGCCGATGTTGTGGTGGAGAGCGTGGGAGCGGTCACCTGGGAGAAGTCGGTGGGCAGTCTCGTTCCAGGCGGACGCCTGGTGGTGTGCGGTGGTTCGTCGGGCGGCGAGGTGACGCTCAGACTTCCCCGTCTGTGGTTCCGCCAGCACGAGATCATCGGGTCGACCATGGGGAGTTACCAGGAGTTCGGGGAGGTCGTGGGGATGATCGGGGAGGGACTCCCAGTCGCAGTGGACACCGTTTTCGACTTCGGCGATTACCCTTCGGCGCTGGAGCGGCTCGAGCAGGGCCGCCAACTCGGGAAGGTGGTGCTCGTCCGTGGGTGAACTCTCCGATGCAGCGGTCACGCAGTTGAAACTGGCGGCACGCGACACCATCGAGTCGGCAGCGGGTCGGCTCGTGGAGGTGAGCCACGAGATCCACGCTCATCCCGAGCTCAATTTCGAGGAGCACTTTGCGTCGGAACTGCTTGTGAGGACGTCCACCGAACTCGGACTGGACGCCGAGCCCGGTGCGTACGGTGTGCCGACGGGTTTCGTGGCGGAGACGGGTTCAGGACCGACCGTGTGCGTGATGTCCGAGTACGACGCACTGCCCGGCATCGGTCACGCCTGCGGGCACAACGTGATTGCCGCTGCGGGTCTCGGCGCGGCTGTCGGTCTCGCGACCGTCGCTGCCGACTGCGGCGGGCGTCTGCGTTGGCTCGGCACACCCGCCGAGGAGGGTGGGGGAGGCAAGATCCTGATGGCCCGCGCCGGAGCTCTTGAGGGGGTTGATGCGGCGATGATGGTGCATTCCGCCGACGCCGACCTCACGGCCATCGACGCCATCGCCCTGCAGCAGCTGGTGGTGGAGTACCACGGTCTCGAGGCCCATGCCGCCGCCGCGCCGCACATGGGCAGGAATGCGCTCGACGCCGCCGTTCTCGGGTACATGGGGGTTGCCACGTTGCGTCAGCACATCCGGCCCACCGAACGGGTGCACGGAATCTTCCTCGAGGCAGGGGTCAAACCGAATATCGTGCCGAACCGGGCGAGCACGGAGTGGTACGTCCGGTCCGATGACATCGACTCCCTCGGGCAGCTGAAGACCCGCGTGCTGTCCGCGCTGTCGGCCGGTGCGGATGCCTGTGGCTGTTCGTTCGGACACACGTGGGTGGGTGATGCCTACGCCGACATGGTGACGAACGACCATCTCGCAGCCTCGTACGTGACGAACGCGGCGGTTCTCGGGCGCCGGGTGTTGCGGCCGGGTGCGGGGGCATCTCGCGTCGTGGGAAGCACGGACATGGGCAACGTGAGCCACCTTGTTCCCACGATCCACCCCATGGTCTCCTGCGCACCCTCGGGCACGGCGATCCACACCGAGGAGTTCGCCCGCCATGCACGCTCCGCCGCGGCGGACAGGGCGGTCATAGACGGTGCTCTCGCGATGGCGTTCACGGCCATAGATTTCTGGGTCTCCGAGCGCCTCAGGGACGCGGTCCACGAGGATTTCGTGCGTTCGAACCCGAGTCCGCACGTTCTCTGAGAACCCACCCGGGCGACCCGGGGTCACGGACGGGGCGCGTCCCGTCTCGTAGCATCGATCCGTGACCGTGTACGTGCCGGAGACCTTCACAGAGCGGGAATCGGACATCCTGCGGCACTACTTCACCAACCTTGACCTGCCCGTTTTTGCCCTGGTGAACCTTCCCGAGGTGGTGAAGGGCGCACTTTTCGCACGGTACAGCAGGTCGGCGAAGAGTCTCCGACGCCTGTTCCTCGACGAGTTCGTGAGTGACCTCGACATCACGGGTGATGAGGCGATGGACGCAACGATCGGGCTCGACCGCGCTGAGACGCTGTACGAGAAGGTGTTCTTCGAGTACGGGGACGACTCCGTCGCCCAGCTCGGGGGAGTGCATCTTGCCTGTGAGCAGGCGTCGAACATCCTCACGAAGGTTCTCGAGTGGGGCCGTCTCATGAGCTACCTCGAGCAGAGCACACGGTACATCGCCTATGACGAGCGACTCGGGGGCAGGTACCGCTACTACCGCGACCCCGACGTGGTGGCCGGGCGGCACGGCACGCGGTACGTGGGTGACCTCGACAGGATGTTCGACTCGTACAGCAGCCTGAACGAAAGGGTGACCGAGCACGTGCGGGCCACGGTCCCGAAGCAGAAGGGCGACAGCGACTTCGTCTGGCGACAGGCGACGCGGGCGAAGGCGCTCGACGCCACCCGCGGGGCTCTCCCCGCGGCATCGCTGTCGAACCTCGGCATCTACGGCAGCGGCCAGGCGTTCGAGAACCTCCTGCTGCGCATGCGGGCACACCCGCTTCCCGAGGCGAGGCACTACGCCGAGCTCATGCTCGTCGAACTGCGCAAGGTCATACCCAGCTTCCTCAAGCGTGTCGACATGCCCGACCGCGGCGGCAAGTGGTCGGAATACCTTGAGGGCACGGCCGCTGACACCGCCGAACTGGCTGAGGATTTCCTGGGTGATGTCATCGCCGACGAGGTGGACGAGGTTCGACTCCTCGACTTCGACCCGGATGGCGAGATCAAGGTCGTCGCGGCGGCTCTGTACCCGCACTCGCACCTGCCCGAGTCGCAGGTGCTCGCACGGGTCGAGAGGATGTCTGCCGACCGCCGCCTCGAGGTGTTGCGCGCATACGTGGGGGAGCGCGAGAACCGCCGGCACAGACCGGGACGGGCGTTCGAACGCACCGACTACCGCTTCGACGTGCTGAGCGACTACGGCGCGTTCCGCGACCTGCAGCGTCATCGACTCCTCACCATCGAGTGGCAGCCACTGACGCCCTACCACGGTTACGGACGGCCCGACCTTCTCGACGCCGCGGGGGTTGCCGGGGAGTTCGACGAGGTGATGCAGCGCAGCAGCGACCTGTACGAACTGCTCGTGTCGGACCATCCGCAGCAGGCGTCGTACGCGGTGTCGATGGCCTACAGGATCCGTTATGTGATGCAGTTCAACGCGCGGGAGGCGATGCACATGCTGGAGCTGCGCAGCAGTCCGCAGGGTCATCCGTCGTACCGTCGTGTCGCACTCGAGATGCACCGTCAGATCGCCGAGGTGGCCGGTCACAGGGCTCTGGCAGCGTCGATGACGCACATGACAACCGAGGCGCCCGAACTGGAACGTCTGGCCTCCGAGCGGGCCGCAGAGCGCAAGCGGGCCACGTCCAAGAAGGGGTGACGCCCGTCACGCGGATGCGCGGGGCGCGACCCATTCGTGTCCCCGGAGCGGATTGTGCGTAGTATCGCCCGCCGACAGACCGCGGGAGGCTTTCGTGGCGCAAGATGACATCGACCCTGAGGAAATCGACGACCTTGAGATCGAGGAGGACCCCGAGCTCGCGCTCGAGGACGACCTCGAGATTGAGGAGGAGTTCGACGACGACCTGGGCGGCGATGAGGACGGCGACGACACCGGAGCCACCGGCAAGACCGTCTCGCGCAAGGCCGGTGAGGACGACGACGAGGACGAAGAGCTGCTCACGGATGACGATGTGGAGGCGGACCTCGACAAGATCCTGAAGGACAAGCTCGCCAGCGAGGACCCGGCAGCGGAGGACGAAGAGCAGCCAGAGCCCGACGATCGCGGGAATGCGGACGATTCTCTGCAGCCGAAGCGGGCCGACGAACTGCTCTGCCCGAGTTGTTTCCTGCTCGTGAGGCAGGGCGCCCCCAACTGTCCTGTGGGTGACGACGCGTGCCCGGTCTTCAACCGCTGATCTCGGCTGTCACGGCCCCCGCTCGTGCGGGCGGCCGATGGGTGGCTCGTACTGTCGTGGGTCTGCGGCGGCAGGCCCCGGGCGCGCGCATGGTGGGTGAGATGACGGTCCGCTACGGCTCCCGTGAGGCGGCGACCAGGCTGGGTCTGCGCAAGAGAAACGACCCGACGTGAGCATCACGGTCCGCGAGGGTGTCCGGACGGATGCGGAACTGCTGGAGGGGCACGTGGCAGACGGGGCACAGGAACAGTCCTCCCACAGAGGCCGCAGGAACGCCCAGCCCCGGCCGGAACGGTTCCTCGTGGGGGAGATCGACGGCAGCCCGTGCGGAACAGTCGGCTGGGTGCACGACGGTGGCTCGCTGCGCATCGTGCACGTGTTCGTGGAGCCGTGGGCGCGGGGAGTGGGGGTCGGGGACTCACTCATGGCTGCGTTGCTCCACGAGGCAGCCGGCTGCGGGGCGACCGCGGTGAACGGTTCGGCCCTGCCCGGGGACAGGAGCATGAAGAACCTCTTCGAGCGAAACGGACTCGTCGCGAGGGAGATTCTCGTCGAGCGAAGGCTGCCCTAACGGCCCTTCCAGTTCGGGGCCCGCTTCTCGATGAAGGCGGTGAGGCCCTCCTTCGTGTCCTCGGAGTTCATCACGGCGGCAATCTCGGAGTTGCTCATCTTCCTCAGTTCGTCCTCGTCGAGGTCGGCGGACGCAAGCACGACACGGCGGCTCGCCTGGACCGCGAGGGGAGCGGCCGCCGCAATCTTCTCCGCCATGGCAATTGCCTCAGTCAGAACTGCTGCGGGCTCCACCACCTTGTTCACCAGACCCAGTTCGTACGCGCGTTGTGCGCTGAGGGGCTCCCCGGTGAGGATGACCTCCATTGCGGGCGCCTTCCCGATGGCCCTCGGGAGCCTGAACAGACCTCCTGCAGCAGCGATGAGGTTTCGCTTCACCTCGGCCAGCCCGAACGCAGAACGGGTGGAGGCGACGATCATGTCCGAGGCAAGCGCAATTTCGCAGCCTCCTGCCGTTGCGAGACCGTCAATCGCCGCAATGACGGGCTTCTTCCTGTCGCGGTACACGAAGCCACCGAAGCCCCCTCGCTTCGTGCTGAGGCCTGCTCCCTGGCCGGAATTGATCGCCTTGAGATCGGCGCCTGCGCAGAACACGGGGTTGCTCTGGCCCTCTGTGTTCGCGCCCAGCACGCCGACCCAGACACCGTCCTCATTCTCGAACCTGTCGAGCACCGCCTCCATGTCGGCGGCGAGGTCACCGTTCACTGCGTTGCGCGCCTCGGGGCGGTTGAGTGTGATGAGTGCGACGTTTCCACGCGTCTCGTATCTGACGAAATCTCCCATGTGGTCACCGTAGTCCCGCGCGGGGACCGCGTGGCCAGCCGTGTCAGACGTCGTCGACGGGAGTCTCCTCGGGGGAGACTGCACCCTCGACGGGGGCCTCGACAGGCGTCTCGGCCTGGGGCTCCTCGACGGGTCGTGAACCGCGGTCGGACTGGGGCTTACGGTCGGACTGGGGCTTACGGTCGGACTGGGGCTTACGGTCGTTCGCGCGCCCGGACGGCCGCGGCTTTTTTGCGTTCCTGTCGGGTCTTGGCGCGCGCAGAGGCTTGGGCGTCGGGGCCCCCGGCTCCACCTGCACGCCGTAGAGGGCGGCCACCTGCGGCATAAGGGGGGCCAGCCGCATCACGGTCTTCGTGAGATCGGCGGACACTTCCGAACTCGGCGCGGTCGGGCGCACCATGGAGCGAACCGGGGAGAACGCCGCCGCCTCGAGAATCACGATCCACCGCTCGGCTGGTGCATCGATGGTGAGGGCCTCGGTTGTCTTTGCCCCGAGCATCGCGGCGAGAGCGGGCGGGAAGGGGACCCCGACCTTCGGTGGCTGGGACGACATGCGCAGCGCACGCGCCACACGGCCGATCTCCGTGGCCGCCTTGATGTCGTCGAGCCACAGCTTGGTCTCCTCCTCGAGGCGCGACGCGAGGGCTGTCTTCAGGGCCTCCGAGATGGCGGTGGTCGTCTCGTCGCGCACGATGGCGGGATCGTTCGCCGCAATGACGATGGCACGCAGGTCGCGCAGGTCGACCTCGGAAATGATGCGTTGTGCTGCCTCGGCACGGTCGAGCCAGTCGGCGACGCGGAGCCGCGGCAGGAGATTCTCGGCGAGCTGCACGAGCCCACCTCCATCGATCTTGTCCTGACCGGCCGCCACGGCGGTCCTGTTCTGCTCGTCGATCGCGGCGCGGACCGCAGGGATGCCCCCATCGAGGACCTTCTCCGCGATTGCCCGGTGCGCCTCGGGGAGTTCGGCGAGCACGGCATCACGACGGGCACGCGAGGGCTTCACTCGCTTCGGCTTCGGCCGCATGGGGAGCTCGGGCGGTGCCTCAAAACGTGGACGACGGGGTCCACGGTCCTGGCCCTTCCGCTCGCCGCTGCGTCGGTCCGATGGTGCGCGCTCGCCCTCCGTGCGACGGCCCTCGCCGCGCTTGCCGTCCCGACGCTCGCCCCGCGGTCCCGTGCGCTCGCGGCGGGGGCGGTCACCGTCGCGTCCCTTGTCGCGCTTCGCGGCGGTCTGCACCACCGGGTCGAACGGCTTGTCGTTCGGGATCAGCTCGAGCAGACCGGTTCGTGCCGTCTTCTGCTTGGGTGGTGCGATGGAGAGAACTCGGGTGCCGTCGAGGTCGGTCTCGACCTCCGCCCGAAGGGTGTCACGCACGTTGGCGCCGTCGGGCACGAGGCTGTCACCCACGGTGCCCTTGGGTTCCCGAGCCCCGGCGGCGCGCCACGTCCATGTGCCGTCGTCGCGCCTGCTCGTGAGTTCGATGTCGATCCGCCGTGACATAAGGAACATACGGTAGCGAACAATTGCCGCAGTCACCCTGCCCGTCATTCCGGTGGTCCGGACAGGCGAGGGTCCGCGCTCCACTTGGTACGGTTCGGACATGCCCATCTACGCGCTCGGGGACAAGGCACCCGTCATCCATCCGTCGGCATTCGTGCACCCGGACGCAGTGGTCATCGGGGATGTCACCATCGGTGCGAACAGCAGCGTGTGGCCGGGTGCGGTTCTGCGCGGTGATGACGGATACATCACGGTCGGTGAGCGATCCAGCATCCAGGACGGAACTGTGGTGCACACCACTCCGTTCACTCCCACCGTCGTCGGTGACGACTGTGTGGTGGGCCACATCGCACATCTCGAGGGATGCACCCTCGAGAACTCGAGCCAGGTGTCCTCAGGGGCAGTGGTGCTGCACAACGTGGTGGTGGGTGAGGGTGCGATCGTTGCGGCCAACTCCGTCGTGCTGAACGGAACGCAGGTGCCCCCGGGTGCTCTCGCGGCGGGTGCACCTGCCGTGATCAAGGAGGGCCGCGCCAGACGGTCCGACATCGAGATGGGCGCGCGGGCATATGTGGCGAAGTCCGAACGCTTCGCGCGGGAGATGCGCCGCATTGACTGAACCGGCGAAGCCGGGCTCTTGGACAATCCTCGAGATGGAAGTTGACCCCGATGTGGCCGAGGTCGTGGCGGATGCGCTCTGGGGGCTCGGTGTGTCGGCGGTGGAGGAGGTCACGACGTCCCGCACGAGGGTGACGCTGCGGGCCAACGTGTCATCGGATGCCGCCGGGGTGCTGGACGAACTTGCCGCCCGGCACGGGGCGACGTGGCGATGGGTGTCGATGCCTGTGTCTGTTGCCGACACATGGCGTGAGCACGCCACCGCCACCCACGTCGTCGACGACCTGTGGCTGGTCCCTGCGTGGGTGGAACCTCCCGACGGCCGTGCGGTGCGCATCGAGCCATTCGATGTCTTCGGTCTCGGAAACCACCCCACCACCGTCCTCACTCTCGTGGCCTCGCTCGGGGTGGTGCAGAGAGGCGATCTCGTGCTCGACATGGGTTGCGGGTCTGGTGTGCTCGCCGTCTCGCTTGCCGTGCTGGGCGCGTGCAGATGCGAGTGCCACGACATCGCACCGCAGGCCCAGGCGGCTGTGCTTCACAATGCCGCGCTGAACGGTGTCGACGGGGACGTCGCGTGGCGCGGCCCGCTCGCACAGGGGGAGCCACCCCGGTACGACGTCGTGGTGGCGAATATTCTCGCCCCGGTGCTGCGCGGGCTGGCCTCGGGTCTCTCCGCGGTCACGAGGCCCGGCGGCAGGATCGTGCTCGGCGGCATGAGGGACGACCAGGTCGATCAGGTGTCGGACGTGTTCGTGGACTGTGTCGTGGAGTCCCGCCATGCGGATGCCGGATGGACCTCACTCGTCCTGCGCCGGGGATGAGGGACCCCGGGAGGTCATGCGCAGAATGCCAGGGTGTGCCGCTCAGGAGATGTTGCGGGCGCGCACACCGATCGGTGCGATGAGACGGAACCCGGCGGCGTGCCGGTCCTCCTCCGACTCCCCACCCCCGAACCCGTACTCACGGTGCCGACGGGCGAAGTCCCGGCAGTCGCGCAGAACCGGACATGCACCGCACACCTCGCGGGCCTGGGCCTCGCGTCGCTCACGGGCCTGGGGTCTCTCCGCGGCAGGGGGAAAGAAGATCTCCGACAGGCCCCGACACCGCGCGTCAGACGTCCAGGCGTAGTTGTCCCACTCCCTGAAAGCAAACAGTTCGCCTGCGGCCATCAGAAACCCCCTCGTCCGACCAGGTGTCCATTGTCCCGTGTCGGCGCGCTCCGGGGCAAATCTCGACCGTCCGGGTGCCCTCAGGCACCCACCACCTGCTGCACGCCGTCAGTGAACAACTGCACATCCTCGGGTTCGGTGTCCCACGAGGTCATCCAGCGCACCTGGCCCCTGGCGAGGTCCCAGTCCCAGAAGAAGCTCCAGGCCTGCAGTTCCGCTCGGGCGGCGGGGGAGAGGACCGGGTAGAGGCTGTTCACCGCCGGCGGACCGATCTTCAGGCTGGCGAGGTGCCCGACCCCGGAATACAACAAGTGCGCCATCTCGTTGGCGTGCCGTGCGGTCTCGATCCACAGGTCGGTGCGAAGAGCCGCCACGAACTGAGCGGCGGGGTAGCGCATCTTGGAGGGCAACTGGGCAGCCTGCTTGCGGAGGTGCTCTGCGCGACCCTCGGCAAGTCCCGGTCTCAGCAGCACCACCTCAGCGCCGAGCATGCCGTTCTTCGTGCCGCCGAAACTGACGGCGTCCACACCCGCACCGAAAGTGAGAGCGCGGAACGTGTCACGGCCCCCGCCGATGGCGGCCACCGCGTTTGCGATTCGGGCGCCGTCGAGATGCACCCGCATGCCATGACGGTGGGCCTCCGCACAGAGCGCGGCAACCTCGTCTACCGCGTACAGCGTGCCAAACTCGGTGGCCTGAGTGATGGAGACGACGCCGGGCTGAACGTGATGGACGTTGCCGAGAGCCGATGCCGCCGCAGCAATGTCGGCCGGGCGCAATCGGGCATCGTCCGAGGCGACATCCTGCAGCTTCACGCCGAGGAAGCGCTCGGGAGCACCCGTCTCGTCGACGTTGATGTGCGCCCACGAGGTGCACAGGACGGACTCCGCACGGCCGAGGAGGCACGATAGGGCGACCACATTCGCACCGGTGCCGCCGAACGTGAACAGAACCTCCACATCGAGGCCGCACAGGTCGCGGAACAACGCGGTTGCCTCCTGCGTGTGGGGGTCCCCGCCGTACGCCGCTGTGTGACCCTCGTTGGCGTGGGCGATCGCTTCGAGATACACGGGGTGCACACCCGAGAAGTTGTCACTCGCGAAGAGTCGGGCGGGGGCGGCGGTGAGTGGCACGTGGCGATGCTACCGAGCATTAGGTTTTCGTCATGACGAAAACCAGTCCGCAACAGAGGAGCAGGGACGTGACGGCCGGACTGAGGCGTTGTGCATGGTGCAGACAACCCATAGCTCGCCCTGACGGCCCGGGACGTCCCAAGAAGTTCTGCAGCCAGAAATGCCGTCAATGGGACTGGGTGTCACGACAACGCGCGGCAGAACTGGAACTGTCGGAGAACGAACTCGTCGTCGCGCGTGCAGAGCTCGACGAGTTGAAGGATCTGGTGTTCGTCCTGCAGTGCGCAGTGCTCGACGTGCGCACGGACATCGCAGGTGGCCGGCACACGCAGCAGTCCTTGAGGGAACTGCTGGAGTGGCTGCTGGAGGCGGCCGAGCCGGTCACCAGGGCCTCCCTCGGACGACCCCTCTAATGCTCATAATCTCCGTTATGTAATAGTCGGAGGAGCCGAGCCACAAGGGTTTCGGCGGAACCGTGACCTCGGCCTACTCTCCCCGCGTGGCCGGCGCGGAGAACTTCCTGGGATCGGGCCGAGATTCGTCGGATGTGCTCGAGGGTCTCGAGAGTCTGCGCGCCGGCGATGTGCGCTGGAGGGACGGCAGGGCGTTCTCATTGGCTTACAGCGCTGGTCCCGAGGTGCTGGAGCTGTCCGAGGAGGCCTACCGGCGCTTCTCCGGCGAGAACGCGCTGAACATGGGGGCCTTCCCGTCCCTGCGGGAGATGCACAACCAGGTGGTGTCCGCGGCCCTGCGGTGGGTGCACGGTGATGCGGATGCAGCGGGCTTCATGACCTCCGGCGGCACCGAGAGCCTCGTGCTCACGGTGCGAGCCGCGAAGAAGCGGGCAGAACGCGAGGGCCGGCGACTCGAGAGGCCGAACATGGTACTCCCCTCCTCGGCTCACGCCGCCCTCGAGAAAGGGGCGGACTACTTCGGTGTGGAGAGCCGTCGCGTGTCCGTGGGCCCGGACTGGCGTGCCGACACCGAGGCAATGATTTCAGCCGTCGACGAGAACACGGTGCTGCTCGTTGCGAGCGCACCCTCCTACCCGCAGGGCGTGGTGGACGATGTCACCCCGCTCGCCGCCGTTGCGGCGCAGGAACGCATCAACATGCACGTCGATGCCTGCATGGGCGGAGTGACCCTCCCCTACATGGAACGAGCAGGTGGGACGGTGCCGCCATGGGACTTCCGGGTGGAGGGTGTCACGTCCATCTCGATCGACCTCCACAAGTACGGGTATGCGGCGAAAGGTTCCGGCGTGCTGCTGCACCGCAACAAGTTCCTGCGCGCCGACCAGACTTTCGTCACCGACAACTGGCTGGGCGGTACCTACGGCTCGTCGGGCATCCTCGGGACGAAGTCCGGTGGTCCGATCGCGTCGTCATGGGCGGTGATGCAACATCTCGGGGATGACGGTTACCAACGCCTCACTGATGCGGCGCGACGGGCGGCCCTGCGCATCGCGTCACATGTGGCGGACCATCCCCTGCTGCGCATCCGGGCACTCCCCGACTCCACGCTCCTCTGCATTGGTGCACGGGACGAATTGCGTCATGACGTATTTGCGCTCGCTGACGCGCTCTCGGCGCGCGGTTGGTACGTCGACCGACAGGCCCCGCCCAAGAGCATCCACCTCACGGTGAATGCGGTGCACGACGCGGTCGTGGCGAACTTCCTGGACGACCTCGACGCTGCGGCGACCGAGTCCCTCGGTGACACGGGCAGCTCCGGGTCATACGCCAGCGTGGACTGACCTCAGGCGTTCGCGTCGAGAACGTCGCGCAGGGAGTCGACCAGAGAGGCGAGTTCGGCCCGCTCCCCCGCCGACAGAACGTCGTAGCCGGCCGCCTGGAGAGTGTCGGTGAGTTCCTCGGCACGTCGGCGTGAATCCGAGAGCGGCGACGCGTCGGGATGTCCGTCTCCGAAACCGCGCCGTGACGCCTCCTTGATTCCGGTTGCTGCGTCCGGGTACCCGGTGAGGATCGCCTGTGCGGGAGTGAGCCCGCATGCACGGACGGCCACCACGTGCTCGCTGCCCCGCCACTCGCGCAGCAGGCAGATGTTCCAGTACGCGCGACCCGCTGCATCGGACGGGGCCTGCTCCGCCCGCAGTGCAACGAACAGGGAGAGCCCGGAACCGTCGACCGCGTTCATCACCCGCTCCGCGAGCTCGTTGAAGCGCTCGAGACCCGCGGCGCCCTGGAGACGTCGACGGCCGAACTCGGCACACGCGGCGGCGTACCGCGTGCCCGCCGCACGTGCGCCCTCCACCTTCGTCCCGGCCTCCCACATCATCCGCACCATCGGCTCGCCGAAGAAACCGAACGCGGAGGCCACCACGCTCGCATCCACGTCCCCCAGCACCCCGCCGCGACCGGTGAAGTACCACGCCCACCCGTTCTCGTACCCTGCGGCGGTTCCGGCTGCCGCCGTCTCCGGGTGAAGCATGTACCGGGCGCCGAGACCCCCGATCGTTGCCTTCGTGTGGTGGACCAGTTCGAGTGACGTCATCTGTGCCATGGGCGACACCGTAGACCGAAGGGGTCCGCCCCTCGTCCCCCGGGGTGTAATCTCGCCGTGTTCCCCTGGGAGAGAGCGGGAAACCGCCGCCGAAGGAGCAACCGCCCCGGAAACTCTCAGGCACCAGGGACCGGGGGAACGACATAGACGCTGGAAAGAGGGGGCTCGACCTCCCGCCGACGGGGAAAGCCACGACGTGGCGAAACTCTCAGGCACGCCGACAGCGGGGGTGAACGAAGGAGTCCCCATGTCTGTGTCGTCCACCGAGTTGTTCACCGAGCGCCATCTCGGCCTCACCGACGATGACCGAGCCGAGATGCTGCGTGTGATCGGGTTTTCCTCCGTTGACGAACTGGTGCGCGCGACCGTGCCGGCCTCGATCCTCCTGGAGCGACCCCTCGATATCGCCCCCGCTGTTGCGGAGGCAGACGTGCTGTCCACACTGGCCAGGAACTTCGAAGGTGTGCCCCGTCGTCGCTCCTTCATCGGCCAGGGCTACTACCCCACCGTCACTCCCCCCGTCGTGAAGCGCAACGTGCTTGAGAACCCCGCGTGGTACAACGCATACACCCCGTACCAGCCCGAGATCAGCCAGGGACGGCTCGAGGCACTGCTCAACTTCCAGACGATGGTCACCGAACTCACCGGGCTGCCGCTCGCGAACGCGTCACTCCTTGACGAGGCAACCGCCGTTGCCGAGGCCGTGACAATGGCACACCGGGTGTCCAAGGGGCAGCGCAATGCGGTGCTCGTGGATGAGAACACGCATCCGCAGACACTCGCCGTGCTGCTGACACGTGCCGAGCCGATTGGCCTCGAGGTCGAGACAGGCGATCCGGCCGCGTTTGATGCCGCACGTCACTTTGCTGTCGTCGTGAGCCACCCCGGCAGCGACGGTCTGGTGCGTGACCCCGAGTCCGTCATCGCTCTGACCGATGCCGCCCGGGGTGCGGGTGTCACCACGATCGCGGTGACCGACTTGCTGGCCCTCGCACTGCTGCGCAGCCCCGGCCAGCTCGGGTTCGACATAGCCGTGGGTTCGTCCCAACGGTTCGGGGTGCCGCTCGGGTTCGGGGGCCCGCACGCCGCCTTCATGGCGTGCCAGGAGTCGCACGCCCGCTCGTTGCCGGGCCGTCTCGTGGGAGTGAGCACCGACACTGCCGGGCGTCCCTCGTTGCGCCTCACGCTGCAGACCCGCGAGCAGCACATCCGCCGCGAGAAGGCGACCTCGAACATCTGCACCTCACAGGTGCTGCTCGCGAACATCGCCGGCATGTACGGCGTGTGGCACGGGCCAGACGGCATCCGCCGCATCGCCCGCCGGGTCGCATCGCTTGCCAACTCGGCCGCGGCAGCCCTGCGCGCCGGCGGTCTGTCGGTGAGGCACGGTGTGTTCTTCGACACCGTCGCCATCGACGGAGTCGACGCTGGTTCTCTCGTGGCCGCCGCGCGCGCCGCTGGGTTCAACATCAGGCGCCTCTCCGCATCCGCCGTCTCGTTCAGCATGGACGAGACCGCCGCGGAGAACGAGGTGACCGACCTCGTGCAGTCACTGGGTTGTCCCGCCCCGGTCTTCACCGACGGCACGGCACTGCCCGGCCCGTTCGAACGGATCGACGACTACATGTCCCAGACGGTGTTCCACTCGCACCGGTCGGAGCACTCGATGCTGCGCTACCTGCGCCGACTCGCCGACAAGGACCTGGCTCTCGACCGCACCATGATTCCCCTCGGTTCGTGCACCATGAAGCTGAACTCCACCACCGAGATGGAGCCCGTGACATGGCAGGAGTTCTCATCCGTCCACCCGTACGCACCCGACGACGAGACCGCGGGAATGCGGCGTGTGGTCAGCCAGCTCGAGCAGATGCTGGTGGCGGTCACCGGCTACGACGCCGTGAGTCTCCAGCCCAATGCGGGCAGCCAGGGAGAGTTCGCCGGTTTGCTCGCGATCCGCGGGTACCACCGCTCGCGCGGTGACAACCAGCGCACGGTGTGCCTCATTCCTGAGAGCGCGCACGGGACCAATGCGGCTAGCGCCGTCATGGCCGGGATGAGGGTCGTGCCCGTCAAGTGCGACGAGCACGGCAACGTCGACCTCGACGACCTGCGCTCGAAGGCAACGGCTGCGGGTGACACCCTCGCGGCGGTGATGATCACCTACCCCTCCACGCACGGAGTGTTCGAGGAGGGCGTGACCGAGATTTGTGCCGTGGTGCACGAGCATGGGGGCCAGGTGTATGTCGACGGTGCGAACCTGAACGCACTCGTCGGTCTCGCCCAGCCCGGCAAGTTCGGCGCGGACGTGAGCCACCTCAACCTGCACAAGACCTTCTGCATCCCCCACGGCGGCGGCGGCCCCGGCGTGGGTCCAGTGGCGGAGCGCGCCCACCTCGCCGGGTTCCTCCCCGGCAACCCGGTGGGCGGGCAGTCGGCGGTCGGTCCTGTGTCGGCGGCCGAGCACGGATCGGCATCCATCCTCGGCATCCCGTGGGTGTACATCACGATGATGGGGCCCGACGGTCTGCGACGCGCCACGGAGGATGCGATCCTCGCCGCGAACTACGTCGCCGCGCGGCTGAAGGACGCATTCCCGGTGCTGTACACGGGGCGCAATGGCACCGTGGCCCACGAGTGCATCCTGAACGTCGCCGAGGTGCTGAAGGGAACCGGACTCACCGTCGACGACGTGGCGAAACGCCTGATGGATCACTGCTTCCACGCACCGACGATGAGCTTCCCCGTGGCGAACACGCTGATGGTCGAGCCGACGGAGAGCGAGCCGCTTGCCGAACTGAACCGTTTCTGTGACGCGATGGCATCGATCGCATCAGAGATCGCTGACGTGCGCTCGGGCCGCATCTCCGCGGAGGACAGCCCCATGCGCCACGCCCCCCACACCGTCGAGGACGTGGTGGGCGAATGGAACCGCAGTTACGACCGCGACACGGCGCTGTACCCGCTGCCGGGTCTGCGGGCCAGGGGC
>JBJTFB010000156.1:0-2917 GCA_046093205.1 Acidimicrobiales bacterium | reverse complement strand
CGGCCCCGGGGCGCCACCCGCCCCCCCCCCGCCGCCTCCCCCCCCCCGCCCGCCGGCGCCCGGCCGCCGTACGAGAACATCTATCTCCCCGCACTCGCGAGCGGCCGATTTGTCGACGAGTTCTCAGAGGGTTCGCTGCGCGTACTGCGCCGCATGGCGGACTGAACCCGGCGCTACAGCGGGGCGACCTGCAGGTGCGCGTTGCGCCTGGCCATCGGAACGGTGAAGAGCCTCGAGGCGTGTGACCCCCCGCTGATCGCGTCCGCGGCCATGATCACCGCGGCCGCGGTGTACGCCGTGGTCTCGTCGGCGGGGAAGTGCACGATCGTCTTGTCGGGGTCGGTCGGGTACACGATGCCCGTCCAGTACGACCCGTCGTCGCGGCGGTGGGGCATGGTCCACAGCAGCAGTTCCTTCGCGGTCTCGCGGTCGCCGGCGGCCACATGCGCGATGGCGCACTCGCTGGTCTCAGCAGCCGTAACCCACTGCTCGTCACTGACGCAGCGTACGCCGCGGTCCTCGAGCACGAACGTGTCCCAGAACTCCGCGAGCCGTGCCTTGGCCCGCACGCCGGTCATGGCACCCGTCATCACCGGGTAGTACCAGTCCATCGCCCAGCGTTCCTTCGGCTCGAACGCGCCGAGGTTGCCGTTGATGGCCCGGTCAATCACGTCGGCGGTGGACGTCCACTCAGGGTGCGGCTCACCGACGAGGTCGGCCACCGCGGCACCGCAGTGCAGTGCGTGGCGGATGCTGGAGCACCCGGTGAGCAGGGCGTAGTCCCACGGCGTGGCATCGATCTCGCGTGCCCACAGCGGGAGGCCGTCGGTGCGGCGCATGTCCATCACGAAACCGAGCGCGGCGCGCACCATGGGCCACATCTCGCGCACCGCCGCGGTGTCGCGGGTGCACAGCCAGTGTGCCCACACACCCACTGCGACGTATGCGGTGACGTTGGTGTCGAGCTTGGGGTCCTCGATGGTGCCGTCGGGGACGTAGTAGTTGAACCACGATCCGTCCGCGTGCTGGTTGTTCCCCAGCCACCTGTACGCGGCGAGCGCCGCATCGTGCCGTCCCATGATGTCGAGCGCGATCGCCGTCTCCACGTGGTTCCAGGGGTCGCAGTGACCGCCGGGGAACCAGGGGATCATGCCGCTCGTGAGCTGCAGTGCCTCGATCGAGTCCGCGGTGCGGTGCAGGTCGGCGGTGGAGAGGATCCCGGGAAGGTGCGGCCGGTGCGTGTTCATGCGCGTGCCTTGCGTCCATAGACGATGAAGCTCTTGCCGAGCAAAGGGCTGAGCACACGCTCGGCGACCGCCGTGCTGCGCGGCTGCTCCATGATGTCCCACTCGAGGAACTCGCGGTAGCGGGTGACGAGGGGGTGGTCGTTGTTCGACGGGCCGACCGCACACTTCAGCCACCAGTAGGGCGAGTGCAGCGCGTGCGCGCGGTGCGACGCGAACACGTCGAAGCCGGCGGTGCGCAGTTTCGCCTTCAGTTCCGTGCCGCTGTAGATGCGCACGTGGCCGCCCGGGCTCTTCGGGGCGTGGTACTCGTCGGAGAGCATCCAGTTGATCTTCTCGGGCCACCACGTGGGCACCGTGACGCCGAGGGTGCCGCCGGGCCTCAGCACCCTGTGCAGTTCGGAGATCGCGGTGACGTCATCCTGTATGTGCTCGAGAACCTCGCTCGTCACGACGGCATCGAACGTGCCGTCGGCGAACGGGAGGCGCCGCGCGTCGCCGCGCAGCGACCCTCCGTAGGTCGACTCCGGGATCTCGCCGGCCTCGATCATGGCCCCGAACGTGTTGCGCGTGCCGGTGACCTCCTCCTGTGCCCAGTCGAGTGCGTACACGGTTGCCCCGCGCCGTGCGGCCTCGAATGCATGTCTGCCGAAGCCGGCGCCCGCGTCGAGGAACACCGAGCCGGGCCGCAGGCCGAGACGGTCGAAACGCACGGTCAGCACGTCACTTCACCCCTGCGTCCTGCCGCTTGCGGCGGTTGTGCGGCATGTCGAGAACCTCTCGGTACTGGTCGACGGTGAGCTGCGCGCAGCGGCGCCAGCTCCATCGCTCCGTCACGCGCTCGCGCCCCGCGCGCCCCACTCGCTCGCGCAGTGCGGTGTCATCGAGCCCGCGCCGCAGTGCGGCGGCGCGTGCGGCGGCATCACCGGCGGGGCCCTGCAGCACGGTGTCGCCATCGGTGCCGGTGACCTCGGGCAGGGCGCCGCCGTCCGTTGCCACCAGGCACGTTCCGGTCGCCATGGCCTCCACCGCGGGGAGGCTGAATCCCTCGTACAGGCTGGGCACCACGGCGAGCTCCGCCTCCGCGTACAGCTCCACGATGCGCTCGTCGGGCACGCCCGACACGAAGTCGATGTGGGGCTCGAGACCGAGCGAATGGATGAGGTCCATGCTGTGGCCCGGCCTCGGCTTTCCGATGATTGTCAGGCGCACGTCGCGCTCGGTGCGCAGCTTCGCCATCGCCTCGAGCAGGTACGAGAGTCCCTTCAGGGCGACGTCGGCCGATGCCGTGGTGATGAGCCGGCCGGGCTGGCGCTGCACGCCCGGCAATGGCCTGAAGAGGTCGGGGTCGACCCCGACGGGCACGAGGCGCATGCGGTCGAGCGACACACCCATGTCCTCGTGGATGTCCTTGATGCTGTTCTCGCTCACCACCACGATGCGCGGCATGCGCGAGGCCACCTTGCCCTGCATGTCGACGAAGGAGTACCAGCGCTTCAGCGACCACTTCTTGTAGAGGCTCTTCGCGTGGCTCATCTCGAGCTCGCGGTCCTTCGTGATGGGGTGGTGCAGCGTGACGATGGTGGGGAAGAGTTTCTCGATCCTCAGGACATCCACGAGGACATGGGTGTGTCGCTCGACCGCATGCGCCTCGTGCCCGTCGGGGTCGACCC
>JBJTFB010000155.1:0-8022 GCA_046093205.1 Acidimicrobiales bacterium | reverse complement strand
GGTGTACAACGATGGCGACGCAATGGATTTGTCGCGTTGAACTAGACGTGTCAAGTCCAATTTGACGGATAAATCCGCTTTCCTAAACCGCAGGCCGCAGGTTCGATCCCTGCCGGGGGCACCGCGAACATTCGCACCGGGACGCCATGCGAGTCCATGTTCCAGGAACAACAGTCCCTGGCTGTCGATGGATAATCTGACGAAGTGATTCGTCCGTCCGGCTTCAGAAGTTTCGCTTCCCTGGCGACGGCTTTGGCGCTGCTTGGTCTGGCATTGACCGTCATGTCGCCTGCATCGGCTCCCCGTGCCTCGGCTGCGACCTCGGGAATCGTGATGACCAACCTGGCACTGAATCTCGATCCCAATCTGGGAGCGTCGTACGGCGGAAGCGGTGCGACAGTCACCGACATCAGTGGCAACGGTCGCGACGGAACCCTGGCCGGCAGTCCGCTTCCCACGTTCGACTCGTCGAACCCGAAGTCGTTCCAGTTCACGAGGGCTTATGTGGGCAACACCTCGAGTACCGCCAGCAAGATCACGGTCAACAGCAAACCCCTCACGGACAACTTCACGATCCAGACATGGATCAAGACGGACCAGGTCGGGTACTCGACAGCGCACTACACAACCATGTACATCATGGCGTCGGAGTGCGGCGGCGGTGCCGCCGACTGGGGGTTCGGTGTGAACAACGCCGGACGTCTTGCGTTCGGAGCGGGTCCCTCCGACACAACGTTCGCCACCACCGAGACTGTCAACACCAACACTTGGACGAACGTGGCGGCAACCCGCGACAAGGCAACGGGCCAGATCAAGTTGTACATCAACGGCGTTCTGAAGACCACCGGTACCGGCAACAGCGGGAACTCACTGACATGCTCGGCTGACGGGAAGACCTGGATCGGGAACGGCCAGGATGCCCCTGCCTACAGCTTCGGCGGGAGAATCAGCACCATGCTCGCGTACACGAGCGTGTTGAGCGCGTCCGACATCCTGACGAACTACAACGCGACGGTGAACACATTCAACCCCGTCACCTACACGATCACTTACGACGCAAACGGTGCCACCTCAGGCTCGGTTCCTGCCGGAGGGACCTTCACATCCGGCGGCGCCGCCACGGCAGTCGCGGCAAACTCAGGCGCCCTTGCGAGGGCCGATTACACCTTTGCCGGTTGGAACACCGCGGCGGACGGCACGGGTACGGCATATGCGGCCGGGACCAGCACGTACTCGACCAATGCGAACGTCACTCTCTACGCGGCGTGGACACCGGTTCCCACAACCACCACGTCGACGTCCACAACGACAACGTCCACAACGGTGCCGGCGGTGGTGTCGGCACCCACAACCACGGCTGCACCTGTCCTGCAGATCATCATCAACAACCCCGTGACGACCACAACTGCGCTCGCAGAATCTGCTTCGTCGTCTCCGGCACTCGTGGGTACGGTCTTGACGCCTGCTCCGGGATCATCGGCGACGAGCTCAGTTCCGCAGGTTCGGGGAGGGAGCGCGTCGACCACGACCACATCGCCAACCACAGTCCCGAGAGCAACGACGACGACTGTCCGGGTGCCCGCAGTCCCGGTTGTGGAAACGGGTCAGGCTGCAGTTCTCAGGGATGGCAAGGTTGAGGAGGCCACGGTCTCGCGGCGTGACAACAGGGTCGTGATCTCGGTCGGCGACATGAGTGCCGAGGTGTCGTCAGTGGATGCCGACGGGGCGACGCTCGCCCTCGACGGTGACGGAAACGTGGTCCTCGAGCCGGGGGCCAGGGTGGCAATCAGGATTGCTGGATTCGAGCCCGGGACCGAACTCGAGATCTGGATGTTCTCCACACCGATCATGATCGGAACGGAGACGGTCGGGACGAGCGGCACGCTTGACACCGTTGTGGCGATTCCCGAGGACGTGCCGACGGGAGCCCACAGGGTTGCCATCACCACCAAGGCAAAGGGCGAGGACGAGGTCACGTTCACTCTCGGGGTGACAGTGCGCACGTTCACGAAGGAGTCCAACCTCGCAACGTGGCTGTTGGTCATGCCGATCCTGTTCGCGGTGGGTTCGGCACTGTTCCTTCCGCCTGCGCTCCGTCGACGCCGCAGGGAAGTCGCGTAGGTAGCGCAGGGTCGAAGAGCCGTCTGCGGTCGGAGCGACGGCTCAGTCCACCCGCTCGAGCACGGCCACCATGCCGCCGAGGTCGGGTCGTGTCCACACCATGTGTCCGTCGGCATCCAGCCTCCGCGTGACCTCGATCCCCGGGATGCCGACCGGGCGCAGCACGAACACGCCGTCCTCGTAGGTGGCCACCACGTGGATGGGTGTCACGTAGTCGAACGCGCTCACGTCGTGCACACCGTTCTCCTCGGTGCCGTCGGCACGGCAGTCGGCGATGGTTCCGCCGCCGCAGTCGATGATGCGGTTGCCCGCCTGTTCGATGCGTTCCGTGTAGGAGAGGATGCGGTCATCCGCCGCCACTGGCGTGCCACCCCGCGTGGCACTGATGACACGCCAGGTGCCGCGCAGGTCGGGCGCTCCCTCCACGAGCGGTTCGGTGCACCCCGGCATCACCAACGGCGGGAACGAGGGGCCGTAACCACCCGGAGGTGTGTGCGCGACGGGGTAGGAGTAGGAGTCCACGCGCGGAGATTAGGGACCCCGTGGTGACTTGGGTAGCCATTAGCGTCGAGTGATGTGAGACGGGCCGTCATTCTGGTGCTTGTGCTCGCTGTGTTCCCGGCGGCGAACCCTGCACGAGCGGTTCCGGCGGCGAGTGAGACGGAGGCGACGCTGTACCGGCTGGCCTCGAACAACGGGGCTTTCGAGGCATCAGGTTCGCCACAGTGGGTGCTCCGGGTTGATGACGGGAGGTATCTCGCTGTCTCGGGCGATCCCTTGATGCGTTCGGGCACCCGGGTGAGGCTGCCCGCCTCGGAGTTGAGGAAGTCCAGTGTGCGCGCCTCCTCGGTGAAACGTGCCTCCCTGCTCTCGGCACCGCTCGCTGCGGCCAAGCTGGTCCCCAACCGGAGTCTGGCGATCGTGCCGCTCCAGTGGGGAGGATCCACCTGGACCGAAGTCGACACCACAACCACGCAGAGCATCATCGCAACGCTTGTGCCCTGGTGGAACAGGATGTCGGCACGGCAGGAGACCCTAAATGTCACGGTTGCTCCCGTCATTGACGCAAACGCGTCGTTCCCCACGGTCGACAACTGCCTCTCCATCGACCGGATGTTCTCGGATGCACTAGATCATCTCGAAAAATCAGGTCTTGGTCTGGAGTTCAACCACGTCATGGTTCTCTTCCCGGGGCTTGCCCCGAGTTGTGGATGGGCAGGTCTCGCTTCTCTCGGCGGTGGTGCCACATGGACTTATGCGATTCCGGGCTACGGCGGTGTGTGGACGCACGAACTCGGGCACAATCTGGGCTTCACGCACGGCAATCTCTGCACGTCGAAGTTCACCGTGACCTACGTGGAGAACTGTGTCGATGAGGAGTACGGGAACTCCATGGACATCATGGGCAGCTATCCCAACGACAGCATGGACGCAGCGTATTTCGCCCCGGGATTCCTGCGGGCCGCGCGCTGGTTGCCTGACGGCAACATGGCAACGTGGTCCGGTGAGGCTGTGACCTACACGCTGCAGCGTGCGGACAGGTCCGATCTCGGGACAACGGCCATCAGTCTCCCGGCGTTCGATCCTGCCGTGGGCGACAACTCGTTCTGGCTGCAGTACAACCCAACCCCCTCGGTGGCGAGGAGCACGAAGACGTCAGGCCAGAACGGTGGTGTCGTGCTCACCATGGCACCCTCGGACCAGTTCGCCAAGATGAGAATCGCGTCGGACGACAAGACTCTGGCCGGGTACGCAAGTGCGGACAGCTATCTCTGCAACCTCGCGCCCGGCTCGGACGGTCCGTGGAGTGCGGACCCCCGGCTGCTCCCGGGAATGTCCTACACGGACCCGCGCAACAGGTTCAGCATCACACTCCTGGCTGTTGACGGAACCAGCGCCCAGGTGCGGGTGGAACCCGTCACGAACGCTGTTGTTCCGCCTGCCACTGTGGAGGCGGCACTGGACTCAACCGGCAGGAGGCAGGCGCGCGTTGCTGTCGGCGGGCAGACTCCCGGTGCGAACGAGCCGACTCTTTACGTCGTTGACACCCTCGAGGACCCGGCACGGTCGTGCACCTTCACTGCATTTGAGTCCGCTTGCATCGTGCCCGGCCTCGCCCGCAATGCGAACTACACCTTCAGGGTCAGCGGTACGAACGGATCCGCACGGTCATCACCCGTGCTGTCCCAGCCTGTTTTTTCTCCTGTCGTGCCACCCACTTTCGATGTCTCCTTCACCACCCTGAGCAACTCGATCGTGGCCAGGGTGACGGTGGACGACGGTGGCAGTCCATTGACATCACAACCCTCCCTGGAGCTCCCCGGAAAGCCGGCATGTGCTCTCTCGGGCGGAACCGGGACGTTGTGCACCTTCACGGGTCTGAACCCCCGTTCCACGTACGTCCTCACGGCCCGCGGGGCGAACTCGATCGGCCCGCGCGAGCTGGAGTACGCCATCCGCACGACGGTGGCGATTCCTCAGGCACCAACGGTGAAGGCCACATACGACGGAAAGGACGTGTTGGTGAGCGCCACCGCAGCACGGGTTGATGCCCTGAACGCGACCCACCTCGATTTCGGGTGCGTGCATGGAGCGAAGTGGAGCGACGACAAACTTCCGATGGATCCGGTGTCAAGGTCGGCCACGTTCCGGCTTGCCTCGGCGCGCGGAAAGTACGTGGCATGCTGGGTGAAGGCGATTGCCTCCGACGATGATGAGGACGGCGGCTACGAGTCGAGCGGCGCCACGTATGTGGTCAGGGCAGCGAAGGGAAAGTTCCTCGTCACGAGAGTTGCACTGAAGGTGTCGGTGACATCGACCAAGCCGGGTACCGTGCTGGTCAAGTGGTCGACCAAGGGCTCGACCGGAAGACCCGTGGTGAGTGTGTCTCCCGCCAGGAAGAAACGGTGTGTGAGGGTGACTGCCCAGTCCTGCATGGTGAAGGGGTTGAAGTCCGGGACCGACTTCACGGTGGCTTTTTCGGCCAAGGACGGACCGGCAAGCAGCAAGGACGAGCGGACGGTGGTGGTCAAGTGAGCAGGCGTGTGGTCCCCACGATGGTTGTTCTCATTGCCCTTGCCGGATGTGGGAACAAGGACACCTCGGCACCGTCGACGACAACTGCCCCCGCGGTGACGGCACCAGTCACTGTTCCCCCGACAACGTCCAGCACGGTCGCCCCGCCGACGGACACCACGTTTCCGGTGCCGCCGACAAGCGGACCCGCAACACCGATCCCGGTGCCGCGAGCAAGGCGCGCGGCGCCACCCTGTGATGTTCCCGACGGCACCCTGTACTGCGTCTGGGGCACCATGCCGGTGGACCTCACGGTCACAAACAGCAGGTTCGCGACTTTCAGGGCCACCGCAAGGCAGTCCTTCGTGGCTCCGGTGGATGTGGTCGGCTCCGTACAGACGGTGCTCGGGGGGGAAGGGGTAAGCGGATTCACCGTCGCACCGGATGAAGCCATGCCGTCCAATGTCTGCGTGTCGGCTGTTCTCGTCACCGAGACCGGGGTTGAGGTGAAGCGGGTTGACCTTGCAGTCTCCGGCAACCGTGGAGGCCTCGAGGAGATCACTGTCCCGCTTGCTGCAGGGCTGGTGCCCGGTGCCGTTTACGCAATCGAGCTCGAGGTCATGCCCGGTTGTGCCGCCAGGAGGTTCACCACCCTGGTGGCCATGTCCTCCGACTGGAAATACCCCGGAAGTTCGGGCCAGCTCCGGATCGATGGACGCCCGTCCATCGGGTCGCTCTGGGCCCGGATCAACTGACGTCAGCCGAAGAGAACCTCGCACCCTGTTCCTGCGAGAATGCCGTCGACGACGGCCCGGTCCCCGCCGGAGAGCGACGAATGCTGCTCCCTGAGCCAAGCCAGGCACTTGCGCTGGTACACGAACGTGCCCTGGGAGTACGGAAGTCCGTCGATCGTGCAGGAGAAGGTCTCGTCGCCTGCGTTCAGCGCTGCGTCGTTGGCAAGAAGGAACGGTGCATACGTGCGGCCGATCTCCGGGAGGAGCGCGAGCGTCGGGGCGGGGAGCGAGTCCCTGCCCAGCCAGCCTGAGTTGCCGTCGACATCCCACCACGAGAGGTCATCCGTGCGGTCCACCCAGTTCACGAGACGCGGTGCGTGCTCGATGCCGAGCCTCACCGACACAGGGTCCCACCGCAGCAACTGCACCAACTGGCCGAACAGGCCGAAGTCGGCACGCGACGGGCGGGTTCCGAAGAGGAAAGGTGACTCCGCAAGCAGGTTCTCGAGCAGACCGAGCAGCCGGAGGAACGACTCCTCGATGGGTGCACGGTTCTGTTCCGTGGAGCCGACGAGAGCGCGCCGGCTTATCTGGCGCTCGGAGATGAACCTCTGTGCGCGCTCCCAATGGTGGGCGGGCAGCTGCTGGTCGCGGTCGAGGGGGAGGAGATGCTTCGCCCTGTGGATGGCCTCGTCGTAGTACCAGCGGTAGTGGTACATCGCCTTGGTCACCCACTCATCGGCGAAGTCCTCCACGAGGTAATCGAGGAACGCCACGACCGGGTCGACCGGCACGATGCTGCGGTCGGTCGTCATCGACTCGAGTCGCATGATCAGCGGACTGGAGTCCATCTGCGCGTCGCCGTAGGTCCCGTCCGCATCGGGAAAGCCGATCACGGGGATGAGGGGGAACGGCGGCAGGTCATCGTGGGCGGAGCCCTGCGGCACCCAACGGAACGGGATGCGCCGGTACCGCAGAACCGCGCGCATCTTCAACGAGTACGGAGAGCCGAGGGCCCCACGCAGTTTCAGCGGATGTTGTGTCACCGGGCCATCCTTGCCCAGGCGACGGTCAGGAGCCGAACGCGGACGAGGGGAGATCTGTGGTTCCGTCGAGCAGGGCACCCACCACGCGCTCCGCAACCATCGCAGGGTCAAGCCCAAGTGGGAACCTTGGCGCGGTGCCGGCCACCGGTCGCGACGCGAGACCGGTCTCGGTGTGGGGAGGTCGTGCATCGACCACGCGCACGCCGACGCGACGTGCCTCCCGCGCGAAGGCCTCGTTGAACGAACGCACCGCCGCCTTCGATGCCCCGTAGGCGGCCATGCCGGGCAGGTTCTGCTCGGCGACGACCCCCGAAATCGCGGTAATCACACCGCCCTTCTGCATCAGCGGGAGCGCTGCGGAACAGAGGAAGATGTGCGCAAAGGTGTTGGTGAGGAACAGCTCTTCCACGGTGTCGACCGAGGTTGCCACTGCGTCACCGAAGGCGACGACACCGACGGCATTCACCACGATGTCGAGACGACCCGTGCGACCGTGCACCCCGAGCACCGCCCGTCGTGCCTCGTCGGCCGAGCGGAGATCGGCCGCGATGTGGTTGTCTGCACCGCTGTCGGTGCGCGACACCGTGAAAACGGTTGCCCCGCGGCCGGCCAGGTGTGCCGTGATGTGCCTGCCGATGCCGCCCGTTCCGCCCGCGACAAGCGCAACGGAATCCTTCGGGTCGAGCGTCTCTGCCACGGGAGAGACGCTACTTGGCCGTGTTGTCGATGCGTTCCCTGAGGTTCAGCAGCTGTCGCCGCAGCATCACCCCGTCGCCGGGGCCGAGAACGAAGCGCTCGACCAGCCGCCCGCCGGGCAGGTTCACCCGCGCGCGCACCCGCGTGACGATGCGCGTGCCCGGGCCCAGCGCACGCAGCTCGTACGCGAGCGCGAAACACACGCGCCGCGCCGGCCTCTCGCGTGTGCCGAGTCTCAGCACGAACGTGTGCGGCGGTTCCACCACCACGGCCTCGAACCCCGCAGGGCCGCCGGGCACCGTGTCGCCGGCGGCGAGCCCCTGCCAATCGGGCAGGATGGTGCGCGCGCGGGTGAACCTGCCCGGCGGGCGGCTGGTCGAGCGCTTCGTTCTCGGCCCCGGCGACGGGGT
>JBJTFB010000154.1:0-14318 GCA_046093205.1 Acidimicrobiales bacterium | reverse complement strand
CTCCAAACCCGTCATCGCGGCGATCAACGGCCATGCGGTGGGTGTGGGCATCACGTACCCGATGCTCGCCGACATCCGCATCGTGAGCGAGACAGCGAAGATCCAGTACGCCATGGTGCGCAGGGGCATCCTTCCCGAGCTCGGCTCCCACGTGATCCTGCCGCGCGTGATCGGCTTCTCGCGGGCGGCCGAGCTGTTGTTCACCGGGCGCATGCTTTCCGGTGCCGAGGCCGCGGAACTCGGCCTGGCCTCGCGCGCGGTGCCCGCCGACCGCGTGCTCGCCGAGGCGACCGCGATCGCCCGCGACATCGCCGAGAACACCGCACCGGTGTCTGTGGCACTGTCGAAGCGGATGCTGTGGGAGGGCATGAACACCGGCATGGACGAGATGATCGCTGCCGAGGGGCGCATCATCCCCGCGCTCGCGGATTCACCCGACGCGGCAGAGGGTGTGCGCGCGTTCTTCGAGAAGCGCAGGCCACGGTGGTCGATGCGGGTGTCGACGGACGTGCCGAAATACCGCGGGAACAAGAACTAGCCAGGAACAACAGACCAAGGACGGAGACACCATGAAGACGGCACAACTGAACGGCACCACCATCGCGTACGAGGACACCGGGGGCACCGGACCCGCGGTGATCCTGAGTCACGGGTTCCTCATGGACCACTCGATGTTCGATGCCCAGGTTGCTGCCCTGCGCGGCACGCACCGGGTGATCACATGGGACGAGCGCGGTTTCGGCGGCACCCGCGCCACCGGCGACTTCACCTACTGGGACTCCGCGAACGACGTGCTCGCACTCATGGACCACCTCGGCATCGCGAGCGCGGTGGTGGGCGGCATGTCCCAGGGCGGGTTCCTGTCGTTGCGTGTCGCGTTGACCGCGCCCGAGCGTGTGCGTGCACTCATCCTCATCGACACGCAGTCGGGAACAGAGGCCCCCGAGACTGTCGAGCCCTACAACCAGCTGCATGCGGCGTGGGTGGCACACGGTGCCGTCGCCGTGCAGGACGTGATCGCAGGAATCATCCTCGGCCCAGGTGAGTGGGGCGACTGGTTCGCCAAGTGGGCCGCGATGGAACCCGACCAGTTCACCGCCGCCTTCCGGTGCCTCATGCACCGCGACGACATCACCGACCGGCTGGGGGAGATCACCTGCCCCTCGCTCATCATCCACGGCACAGCAGACGTTGCGATCCCCATGGACAAGGCAGAGGTGCTGCGCGACCGCCTGGGTGGGCCCGCCACGCTGGTGCCGGTCGAGGGCGGTCCGCACGCGGCGAACATGACCCATCCGGCCCCGGTGAACGAGGCAATCGCCCGGTTCTTGTCGGCCCTCGGCTGACTGCGAGACTGAACATGCGGCGGCCGGGGGACGGCCGCCCCGACACGGAGGTGTGACATGCCGTTGGAGCTCGATTTCGGACCGGCAGCCGAGGCGTTCCGCACGGAGGTGCGCGAGTGGCTGGAGGCGAACAAGCCGAAGGAACTGATCGGCGTGAACGCCGACGAGGCCCAGCGCGGCCAGCACCCGGCGCTCAGCTCATGGGCGAAGAAGCTCACCGAGGCCGGCTACATGTGCGTGGGCTGGCCGAAGGAGTACGGCGGACGCGGCCTGACCGGCGTCGAGGTGGCGGTGCTGAACGAGGAGTTCGCACGCGCGAACGTGCCGCGCATCACCCGCGGCATGGGTGAGTGGCTGGTGGGGCCCTCCATCATCGTGTGGGGGTCCGAGGAGCAGAAGCGCCACTTCCTGCCGCGCATCGTGGACGGCACCGACCGTTACTGCCAGGGTTTCTCCGAGCCCGACGCCGGCTCGGACCTCGCGTCGCTGAAGACGAAGGGTGAGATCGACGGCGAGGAGATCGTGATCTCCGGCCAGAAGGTGTGGACCTCGGGCGCCACCGAGGCGAACATGATGTTCTGCCTCTGCCGCACCGACACGGACGCGCCGAAGCACGCGGGCATCAGCTACGTGCTGCTACCGATGTACAAGGACGGCAAGGCGCCGAACGGCATCGAGCTGCGGCCGATCCGCCAGCCCCACGGCAACTCGCACTTCACCGAGACGTTCCTCACCGAGTCCCGTGCGCCGGTGGCCAACATCATCGGCGGGATGAACAACGGTTGGCGCGTCACCATGACCACCCTCGGCAACGAGCGCGGCGGCAACGCCACCACGCAGCACGTGGAGTTCACGAAGCAGTTCTGGGCCGCGGTGAAGCTGATGCAGCAGTCGGGCAAGGCGGCCGACCCCGTGATCCGTCAGGAGCTCGCATGGGCCTACACCCACTGCGAGATCATGCGCTTCAACGGCCTGAAGGTGCTGTCGGAGGTCATTGCCCGCAAGGAGCCCGGCCCGGGTGCCTCGGTGAACAAGATGTTCTGGTCGGAGTACGCGCAGAAGTTCTCGGAGCGGATGATGAACGCCCGTGGGGCCGAGGCGATGCTGGCCGCACACGAGCCCGGCGCACCGTACGCGGTCGATCGATGGACGTCGATGTTCTTCCAGCACCGCTCCTCCACGATCTGGGGCGGTACCGCACAGGTGCAGCGCAACATCGTGGGGGAGAGGGTGCTCGGCCTCCCGAAGGAGCCCGGCCAGAAGGGCTGAGCCGGGCCCCCGCGGGGCCGGCCGTGGGTCAGATGTCCTCTTCGGCGTCCTTGCCGGTCTCGAAGAAGTCCTCGGTCGCCGTGTCGCGGCCGGTGCGCTTCTTGTCGCGGAAGTTGCTGGTGCTCTTGGACAAGCTGTGGAACATGAGTCGCGAGCTGTCGGCCGTGCGGCCCCACGCCTGGCTTGCACCGGTGGCGTAGCCGAGGCGGCCGGCATCGGCGTACGCCTCGAGGCCCGCGGAGAGGTACACGAACTGCCAGCCCTCGGCCGTGCGCTCGTTGACGAGCGTGCGCACCTGCTCCAGGTTGAACTCGTGGCTCTGGTTCTCCTCGCCGTCGGTGACGGTGACGAACACGATGTCGCAAGCCGGGATGCCGGCGGCCACCCGGGACTGCTGGTCGACCATCACGCGGCCGATGGTGAGTCCGGTGGCATCGAGCAGCGGGGTCCCTCCGCGCGGCACGAACGAGGTGCGGTCGAGCGCGATGGCCTCCGAGATGGGGGCACCCCACATGACGGTCTCCTGGGGGTTCTGCGAGTCGAACAGCACGATGCTGATTCGCGCGTCGCTGCCGTCCTTCTGCTGCTCCTCGAGGTACTGGTTGAAGCCCCCGATCACGTCGTTCGCGATCGGGGCCATGGATCCGGAGCGGTCGAGCAGCACGACGATGTGCGTCGGTGCGGTCGGGCCGTTCCCTGCGGTGGGGTTGTTCCCGGTGTTGTCCTCGTGGGGCGTGTTGTTGTTCATGGTGTCTCCTCGTCCCCTCGCGGCGGCTGCCTTGTGCAGCCGGGACTTAGGGACTGACACACCATAAAGGAAGGGTGTGACGATTCCTCCCGGAGCGCCAGATTCTCCCGGGGCGTCAGCTTCTTCCGGAGCGTGGCGACCGGCCCGCTCTCGGGGTGTCCGGCCTGGCGGTGGAGAACCTGATCGGCGGGTTTAGTTCCGTTGCCCGCCCTGCGGTGTAGAGCATGGGTGGCCGACCACGGGAGAGGGATGTATCGGGCTGGATGCCGACCTCCCGCACGAAATCCTTGGTGGCGATCACCTTGCGGCGGAAGTTTGCGGGGTCGACCCGCTTCTGCTGGAACGCCTCGTACACCGACCGGAGTTCGGAGAGAGTGAACCGGGGTCTGCAGAAGCCGAGGGCCACGGGGGTGTCCTCTAGCAGCCGTTCTGCGGTTCGCCTGGCCGCCTCGATGATGTCGAAGTGGTCGAACTCGAGCTGGTGGCGTCTGAGGCTGTGGAACGGTCGCCACCCGGCCCCGTCGGAATGCTCGCGCGGTTCGGGTGTGCCCGGGTGGGGGAGCAATGCCATGTAGGCGATGGAGATCGCCCGCCAACGGTCGTCGCGGTGGGGGTCGCCGAACGCGCCCACCTGGTGCAACTGTGCCCCGGTGAGGTCAATACCGGCCTCCATCAGCACCTTCCGTCGGGCGGTCTGCTCGAGCGGTTCGTTGTCGAGCACGGCACCGCCGGGCAGGGCCCATCGGTCGTCTGCACCGGGTCTGTGCATGAGGAGAACCTCGAGCCGTTTGTGGGCCTCTTCGGGGGACACGAGGGGGTTCACGGTCATCACCACCGTGTCTACGTAGACGTAGAAGTCATGCTGGATGGTGCGCCTGTGGGGCTTGTCGGTCCTTGGAGTCTTCTTCCCGGGTGACTGCATTGCCTCCGTCGCATCGGCCGCCGGCATCGAGGGCATGGGGGGAAGACGACGTAGGTTCGTCGCCTGGAACGCACTCAGCATTGCGGGAACCGAAAGTTCGGAGGGTTTCCGGGGGGTGAACTTGGGTTTGCTCATGCACTCAGTGTGACAGGTTCGGGACGACTCCACCCTTAGTTCCCCGGGGATCCACCCGAATGTCCGTCACACCCTCCTGTCAGTATCCGGCCGGCACCTGCGTCCGTCCCTCACCATCCGTGCGGGCAGGACCAGGGTCCGATATAGTTGTATTCCGACAAGAAAGTCCCATACGACGTCTCTCGTCCGCCAACCCGAACCGCAAGGAGCACAATGACCACAGTTTCCGCCCACGACCCCATCCGCCCCGGTGCCCTCACCCGTGACCAGCTCTACCGCGCACTCGGCGTGCTGATGGGGGCGGCGTGCGGTGACGCTCTCGGGGCACCGTTCGAGTTCGGCGGGCCGGGGCAATGGTTCGCTCGGTTCGCCGAGCCTGTTCTGGGCGGCACCGGCGAGATGATCGGCGGCGGGGGCTTCAACTGGGCGCCCGGTGAGTTCACCGACGACACACAGATGGCGGTGGCGCTCGCGGAGTCCATCATCGCGTCCGGCGGAATCGACCCCGACCACCTCTGGCTGGCGTTCCGTGCTTGGCGCACGGGTGCCACCGACGTGGGCATCAACACGGGCATCGTTCTTTCCCAGGAAAGTCGGCACGGCGCAGCCGAGCGCGCCCACGAGGCCCAGCGCGGCCGCAGCGCCAGCAACGGCTGCATCATGCGCATCGGGCCGGTCGGAATCTGGGGAGTCACGGTGGGTCGCGAGCGCACCATCGAGGCGGCCGTTGCGCAGGCGGAACTCACCCACTTCGACCCCGCGGCTGCCGCAGGTGCGGCCATCACCGCCGAGATCATCCGTCGTGTCATCGTCACCGGGAGCATCACCGGGGTCGCCGAACAGGTCGTGCAGGAACTGTCCGGACACGCTGTCATCGGCGAAGCAGCGGCTCGGTACGCACCGCTCGTCTCCACCGGGTACGCGCCCGGCGCCGATCCTGGCGAGCCCTCGAACGGGTCCGTGTGGACCGCGTTCGCCCAGGCGCTGTGGGCCGTGCGCACCACAGCCACGTTCGAAGAGGCGATGGTTGCGGCCATCGAACTGGGCGGCGACACCGACACCGTCGCTGCCATCGCGGGTGCAATGGCCGGGGCGCTGTACGGCGCCCAGCGCATTCCTGTGCGTTGGATGAGCTGCGTCCACGGCACCCTGCAGACCGTCAACGGGACGCGCCGCACGTACCGCAACCAGGACCTCATCGATCTCGCGCGCCGTCTCCTCGGCAAGAAGGCGTCCAGTGTGTCGCCGGCGGAGCGCCCCGCAGGCCCGGCCATGGTGCACCCCGCAGGTGTGCACGCCGCGAACCTCGACGGGGCGGCATCCGCGCCGGCCGACCACGCGGTGGTGAGCATGTGCATCACCGAGGGTCGTTTCACCGGTCGCACCCATCACCGTCAGATCCTCCTCCACGACAAGGAGGGTGATCACAACAACGACATCTTCTTCGTGGTGCGTGACGGTGTCGAGGCAATCGATGCGTTCCTCGCAGAGGGCAAGCAGGTGGTGGTGCACTGCCACGGCGGCCGCAGCCGCACCGGTCTGCTCCTGAAGGCGTGGTACATGAAGCGCGAGGGGGTGTCCCACGGCGAGGCGCACGACTGGCTCGAGGAGTGCTGGCCGCTCTATCAGGACTACAACAACACGTTCTGGCAGTTCCTTGAGTCGCAGTGGACCGAACACCTGGCGTCGGCCTGAGGCGCGCGGTCGACCGGAGCCGGATGACACACGAGAGAGAGGGCACACCACGGTGATCGAGATGCACGAGGCGGAGGAGACGATCGGCGGCTACCTGGCGCGTGTCGCGGAGCTGCTCGACGAGCTCGACGAGCACGGCACTGTCGTGCCTCCCGACTTCCCCCTGGACTTCCTCACGAAGGACAACTCGGTGTTCTGCACGGCCACCCTCTACCAGCGTTACAACGGCGCGGTGGTGCTACGCATCGATGCGCCACTCGCCGAGACCGACGACTCCGCGGCACTGCGCCAATGGGCGCTCGACGCACCCGGCCACCTCCCGTACGTCCAGGTCCGCTTCCACGGGAACCGCCAGAGCGGTCGCGTGCGCCTGGTGGCCACGCACTCACTCGCCGTCGACAACCTCTCGCAGTTCGTGCTGGAGCAGGTTGTGTCTTCGTTCGACTTCATCGTGCCCCAGTGGGTGGAGAAGATCGCCAAGGTCGAGGCGGTCGCCCGCATGCAGACCACAAACGAGAGCCGCGGGTCCGCGGATGTCGAGAACCTCGACCCCACCGAGTCGGACGACGAGGAGCCAGAGCATGGCACCGTGGTGCACGAGGCACGCGGGGTGGATGCCGTGCTGGCCGAGCTCGACACGCTCGTCGGACTGGCTCCGGTGAAGGACCTCGTGCGCCGCCTGGCCGACATCCAGCGCGTCGCGAACGTGCGCGAGAGTGCCGGTCTGCGCGCTCTTCGTCCCTCGCCCCATCTCGTGTTCACGGGCAACCCGGGCACCGGCAAGACCACCGTCGCCCGCCTCATCGGGCGCCTGTACAAGGAGATGGGCCTGTTGCGCAGGGGCCACGTGGTGGAGACCGGCCGTCACGGCCTCATCGGCGGTTACATCGGCCAGACCGCGCTGAAGACAGCGGAGGTGCTGAAGTCGGCCGAGGACGGCGTGCTCTTCATCGACGAGGCGTACTCACTCGCCGTCGACCACCACCTCGACTATGGACACGAGGCGATCGAGACGATCCTCGCGCACATGGAGAACCACCGCGGTCGCATCGCCATCGTCGTGGCGGGCTACCCCGACCGCATGGATACCTTCCTGCGGATGAACCCCGGTCTGGCCAGCCGTTTCGACCACACCCTCGAGTTCCCGGACTTCGCCGACACCGAGATGGTCGAGGTGTTCCGCGGCTTCGCGGCGCTGCACGACTACGACCTCTCGACCGAGGCGGAGCAGCACCTGCTGCAGGTCATCGCCGGATGGAAGCGCGACGCGGCGTTCGGAAACGCGCGCGAGGTGCGCAAGCTGTTCCACGAGGTCGTGGCCCGCCACTCGTCGGAACTCGTCGCCCGCGGAGCCGATTTCGGTGACTCGCTGCGTACGTTCGGGCCCGAACACTTCCCGCCCGCGAAGGAACGCACCTCCGGGCGCGGCTCCCGCTCCTCGGTGGGTTACCTGTAGGCGCCCCTCGTGGTGCCACGGGCACCCTCCGTCCCCGCGACCGGCCACGAAACTAGGGTTGAACCGTGCGTTTCGGGGCTGTTCGTGAGTTCGACCGCCGGTGGAACAACCCCGCCCCGTTCGTGTTCAGCCGCTCCCACGTGGTCGTGTGCGCGGTCGCGGCCGCCGTTGCCGGGGTGGTGAGCGCCTCGGTCGCCTTCCGCCAGTCAGCCCCCACCATCCACCCCGACGAGTGGGGCTTCCTCCTGAACGGCAGGGTCCTCTTCGGCCACGACGAGGCGGTCATTCCCACCGGCAGCTTCTACCCGGCCGGCTTTGGACTGGTCACGGGTCTGCTCGGGGAGATCACCGGGTCGCTGTCGGGCGCCTACAGGGGGACGCTCCTCGTGAACGTTGTGCTGTGCGTCCTTGTGGCGGTCGCGGCACACGGTGTGGCGCGGCGGGTGTTCGGCCTCGCCACGCGGCCCGCACTGATTGCGGCGCTGCTGACCTACGTCGTGCCGGGAACAATCGTGACGGCGCTGTTCGCCTGGGCAGAGACGGCGGCACGACTCGCATTCCTCGTGTTCGTGCTGGCGTTCCACCGCGTCGTTCGCACCCGGTCGGCCGCAGGCCTGAGCGGTCTCGGACTCTACGTGGGGTTGATGCCCGCTCTCCACGGCCGTTACACGTTGTTCCTGCCGTTGGTGGGCGGGGTGTTCCTGTGGTGGGCATGGCACCGCGACGCACGCCGGATCGCATCCGCTGTCGCGTGCGGATTCATGACCCTCGGTTACGCCGGGTCGTACATGCTCAACCGTTACGTGAAGACACGCCTGTACCTGGAGTCATACGACCAGGAGAACAGGTTGCTGCGCCGGCTCATCAACCCCACGGTGTGGCCCGCACTGCTGCGAACGATGGTGGGCCAGTCGTGGTACCTGGTTGCGACGATGGCGGGCTTCCTTGCCGTCGGCGCGGTGTGGGGAGTGTCGGTCGTGCGCTCGAGGGGCGGCCTGCGCACTCTGCGCACCGACCCCGTGCGCCTCACGTCGGCAGTGGTGCTCGGGTGCACCGCACTCCTCGTCTTCACGGGTGGACTGCAACTGCTGTACGGATACCGCGGGGACCACCTCATCTACGGCAGGTATGTGGAGATCCTCGTGCCCGCCCTGATCGTGATGTCGGGGGCCGGGGCGGCGCTCGACCCCCTTCTTGCGCGACGGGCGTGGCTGTCGGGTGCCGTGGTCACTGCCGTCGTCGCCGTTGTCTACGTGATCGTCGACTGGGGTGACGGCGTGAAGGGCGGCTGGATCCGCAACGAGATCGTGTTCCCGAACATCGTCGGCACCGACGCAGTCCGCTATCTGGTGCAGCCGGGACTCCTCACGTTCGCCGCCGTGTTCTCGCTGCTCGGTACCGCCATGTGGTGGACATCACGACGTTCTGGAGCGTTGGCGTTGGCGTCGCTGCTCGTTCTGCTCGCCGTGGGTTCCACGTGGTCGGCGGAGCGCAGCATCCTCCCGCGCACCTGGCGACACGAGCAGTCGGGCGAGAGTGTGGCCGCCCTGCGCGAGGCAGGCGCCACCCTCCTCGGCTTCGACACCGGCCAGCGCAACGACCGCGCCTACTACTACCTTCGCTGGAAGCTCTTCCCGGTGCGACTCGTTCGGTTCGACATCTCGGCGCCCGGGTCCACGATCCCCGCCGAGTACTCGTGCGTGTTCGGGTTCGGGAACCGGCCCCCGGCGGACGGGGAGTGGCGCATCGTCGCCGAGGAGAAGGTGCTCGAACGGGTACTGTGGCAACGGGCCGGCTCCGACCGGTGTTGACGAGGAAAACAGCCCCACGATGACCACCTACGCCCCCGACGAATGCGACGTGAGCGTCGTCCTCCCCGTGTACAACGAGAAGGGTCACCTGCGAGCCGAGATCGACCGCATCCGTGCCGCCCTGGCGGCGTCCCGTCACACCTTCGAGATCATCGTGGTGGATGACGGGTCGAACGACGGTTCCGAGAAGGAGCTGCCGGGGATAGACGGCATCACGCTGATCACCCACCGCAAGAACCAGGGCTCCGGGGCGGCCCGGCGCACCGGCACCACGGCCGCACGGGGTCGTGTGGTGGTGTGGACCGACGTCGACATGACCTACCCGCACGACCGCATTCCCGAACTCGTCGACAAGATGGACGGCTACGACCACATCGTGGGCTGGCGCCAGACGGAGGAGGGCACGCTGAAGCTGCTGCGCACGCCGGCGAAGTGGCTCATCCGCAAGCTCGCGAGCTTCCTCTCCGAGACCGACATCAAGGACCTCAACTCCGGACTGCGTGCGTTCCGCCGGGACGTCGCCATGCAGTACGTGCACGAGCTGCCGAAGGGGTTCTCGTGCGTCACCACGCTGACGATGTCGTTCCTCGGCAACGGCTACAGCCTGGGGTTCCTGCCGATCGACTACTTCCCGCGCGCCGGTCGCAGCAAGTTCCACTGGCTGCGTGACACGCGCCGCTACATCCTCCAGGTCATCAGGATGACACTGTCCTACAACCCGCTGAAGGTGTTCCTGCCGGTGGGTCTGCTGCTGCTCGGTCTCGGGTTGGTGAAGCTCGGCTTCGACTGGGCGGAGCGCGACTTCCGGCTCGCGGCGAACACACTGCTGATCTTCTTCGCGGCCCTCCAGGTGATCACTGTCGGCCTGCTCGCCGACCTCGTGGTGAGAGCCACGAAGTCGCCGTCGTCGGTGCCCCCGGCCTAGACCATGCGCGTCGCCATCGTGGGAGCCGCGCTGTCGGCGAACAAGGGCGCCGCGGCGATGCTGGAATCCGTCATGGCGCGACAGCCCGGCGTCTCCGGGCCGTGTGAGTTTGCCGTGCTCACCACGTACCCCGCGGAGGACGCACCGCTCCTTCCGGCCGGCATCAATGCGCGGGTTGTCGGTCTCCAGCCGCTGCGGCTGGCGCTCGTGGAGTTCCCCGTCGCGTGCATCGCGTTCGTTGCGCGTGTGCTGCGTCTCCCGCTCGGGTGGGTGCGCACACGTGCGTGCCGGGCGATCCTGCGGTCCGAAGTGACTGTGGACGTCGCCGGGATCAGTTTCGTCGACGGCCGCGGCCTTCCGATCACGGTGTACAACGCGCTCATGACCGGCCTCCCGCTGCTTCTCGGGTCGCCCACGGTGAAGGCGGCGCAGGCGCTCGGCCCGTTCCGCACGCAACCGAACAGGTTGCTCGCCCGGCTTGTTCTGCCGCGGCTCGCCGCGGTGTGCGCGAGGGGTGCGCGCACGCGTGAACATCTCGACGAACTCGGTCTCGGGAATGTCACCGATGTTGCCGACCTTGCGTTCTCCCTCGAGGAGGCGGCGTCCCTCCCGGCCGCGGTGGCCCCGCTGGTCGCGGGCACGGGCGACAGGCGGGTCACCGTGATGCCGAGTGCAGTGGTGCGGCGCATGTTCGAAGCTGACGGGGGCGACTACCCGGCGGCGATGGAGGCCGTGGTGCGGGGCATCCGCGCTCGCACGGGATGTGCCGTCGTGATCGCCCCGCACAGTTTCCGTGCCGACCGCCCGGAGAGCCGGATGAACGACGGGCCCGTGTGCCGCGAGATCGCCGCACGCCTCACCGACGACACCGGCGTTGTCGCCGTGGATGCCGACCTGAGGGCGGGGGAGCTGCGGCGCCTCGTGTCGGGATCGGAGCTCCTCGTCACGTCGCGCTTCCACGCCATGATCTCCGGTCTCGCGACATGCACGCCCACCGTGGTGGTGGGCTGGAGCCACAAGTACCGCGAGGTTCTCGATGACTTCGGTCTCGCGCATCTCGGGGCCGATGCCGCGGCCCTGCACGAGCCATCGACGGTGGTGGAACTCGTGGTGGCCACGCTTTCCGAGAGGGAGTCGGTGGTGGCGCGCATCGCCGCGGGTCTCCCGGCGGTGAGGGAGAGGTCGATGCGCAACTTCGCCGTGATTGCGGCGGCTGCCGCGCCGCCGGCGGGCCGGGCATGAACGTGTCGGGTGACCTGTCCGGGGTGATCTCCTCGGGGATGTGCATCGGTTGCGGTGCCTGCGAGATGGCCGACGGGTCGGTGCGGGTGGAGCTGAACCCGCGCAGCCTCGTGTACGAGCCGACATCCGCGGGCGCGGCCGATGCCGCCTCGGTGTGTCCCGCAGTGGCCGTGGACTATGCGGGTCTGCAGGACTACCTCTTCCCGGGCGCCGCCGCAGGGCCCTACGGGGTGGTTCGCTCCGTGCACCTCGCCCAGAGCACGGACCACGACCGCAACATGAAGGCAAGCAGCGGCGGCCTCATCAAGGAGGTGCTGCGGTCGTTGCTGTCGTCGGGCGAGATAGACGGGGTCATCGCACTCGACCACGTGGACGGCATCGAGTTCGCCGCCCGGCTCGTGACGAGCGTGGAGGACGTCGACACGCTCCCCGGGAGCATCTACCACAACCTCCACCAGGTGTCGGCGCTGCGCCTGCTGCGCGACACACCCGGCCGTCTCGCCGTCGTCGCGATCCCGTGCCAACTCGAGGGACTGTGGTCGTGGGTGAGGCGGTTCGAACCCCAACTGCGCGAGCGGGTGGTGATGACAGTGGGGCTCCTGTGCGGCTGGCAGTACTCGCACCACAGCATCGAGGCGATGGGTGAGTACCTCGGCTACGAAACCGATGACATCGCCGACATCTCGTACCGCGGCGGTGGCCCGGTGGGAAAGTTGACTGTGACCACCCGCGACGGTGCGACGCACTCGGCGAGCCGCCGCGTCGACTTCGGGTACCAGGTGGCGTTCGACCGTCACTTCAACACCCCGCGCTGTCATGTGTGCGTGAACCATGGCAACTTCCTCGCCGACCTCGTGGTGGGCGACGCATGGCTGCCGAGCACGGTGTTCACGAAGACCGGGATCAGCCTGGTGGTGTGCCGCACGCAGTTCGCCGAGCAGGTGCTCGGGCGGCTCGTGGCGGCCGGTTCGTGCGTGTCGGTGGAGGTCAGCGAGGACGAGATCCGCGAGTCGCAGACCGACCGCGTGGTGTTCGGTGAGTTCGCGTACGCCTACGCCGACCACCTCCGCACGCTCGGCGGGCACGTTCCCGACCTGCGAGGGCCGAACCTCGGCCACGGAACCCCGAAACCGCGGCGACAGGCGGCAAAGTTCCACCGCGAACTGGTGCGCAAGCAGGCCCTCATGGCGGCCCGTCGGTACCGGTACATGAAGGTGCGCAAGGCGACGCTCGAATTGCGCTCCTACGTGATGAGGTACGTGCGCTGGTTCGCGGTGCGCATCCTGCGCGTCAAGAGCCTCAGCGGCCAGCGCCGCGAGATACCGAGAGACAAACTGTCATCGTTCCGCTGAGGTGCGACGCACCCGGCCTGCCACCATCGACGACAACGCCGCCCCTGTGATGTCGACGGCCATGAACACCACCCTGCTGGCCAGTGCCAGTGACACCGCCACGGCCGTGCCGGTCGTGGGTCCGGCAAGGGCCGTGAACACGGCCTCCCTCACACCGATGCCACCCGGGACCCCGGGCACCACGAAACCCGCCAGCCAGGAGATCGACGTGACGTACAGCATCTCTGCCGCCCCGATGTCGGCACCGAACGCGTGCGCGGTGACCGAGGTGCTGAGCGACATCAGCACCCATGCGGGCACGTGCCGTGCGACCGTGCGGAAGAACTCCGCCCGCGGGGGAACCGGAACCTCGCGTCCGGTGACTCGCGTGATCACGTCGGCGAGTCCGCGCACGAATCCTGCACTGCCCATGTCGGCCCACAGCAGCACGTAGGCCACCACGATGACCGCGCCGGTGACGGCGTGCCTCCCGTCGAGGAGGGCCCCCGCGGCCGCCGCGACAGGTGCCGCTGCATAGGTCGCCAGCAGCGACGAACCGGTCGCCGCATACGCCGGGCCACGGGGCACGCCGCCACGAACGGCCAGTTCCGCCCGGCCCACGATCGGCCAGATGCCCCCCGGCACGTACTTGCCGAGCTGGCCCACGAAATACCACGACATCGCCCGGTTCCGCGGTGCCTCGTGGCCCCGTGCACGCAGCATGGAGGTCCAGAGAGACCCGATGAGGGTCATCGCGGCGAGCCCGAGCACGAGGCTTGCCGCAAGAGGCACCAGGTCCACGCCGGAGAACGCGTCCCCGACCTCGTCACGCCGCACGACCACGATGCGCACCACGAACCCGATGCCGAGCACCCCGACCACCACACCGACGAGGGGCAGAAGCCTGCGGAACGTCGACGGGTTCCGTGCGGCGTCCATGGGGCAAGCCTACGACGGGTTCGGTTTGGCGGTCGGTGACCGCCATGGGGGAAGATGTGTTCGTCACGAGGGGGTATCCGATGGCAATGTCACCCGCACAGGCCGGGGCGGTGTTCTACACGCCCGAGGCGTATGCGAACGAGGAGCTCTTCGAGGAGGCCTGCCGCACCTTGCGTGCGGAGTCGCCCGTGCACTGGGTGGAGCACCCGAACGGTGATGTCAACCCGTTCTGGGCGGTCACCAAGCACGCCGATGTGCTCGAGATCGAGCTGCACAACGACATCTTCCTGAACGAGCCGCGGCCGGTTCTCGGGCCCGCGGAGTCCGACGCACGCAACGCGGAGAACGGCCACATGCTGCGCACGCTCATCCCTGCCAGCTTGTCGACGTAGCGCACGGCAAGACCAGCCAGGCGCTCGTCGAGTTTCGAGAGGTTCTTCGGCAGGAACCACTCGCTGGTGACGCCGCGCAGTTCGCGGTGCTCCGGGTCGTCCACGTG
>JBJTFB010000153.1:0-3624 GCA_046093205.1 Acidimicrobiales bacterium | reverse complement strand
AGCGATGATTGTTCCCTCCCACTCGAGGGCACGGTCGCTGATCATGGCGTCCTCCACCGGGATGATCTGCGCACCGAGCATGTCGAGCACCGGCTTCACCGCATGGATCAGCGGGTGGTCGGGCAGCTCGCTCATTCGAGTTGCCCTGTGTCCACGGTGACGTACGTGGCGCCGTTCGCGTAGGCGGCCTCGAGAACCGCCCCGACGGCTCGTCCCACCAGTTCCTGCGGGGCCACGAATGCCGTGCCGAAAGGGCCGACCTCGGCGGTGAGACCGAGCGCATCGAGAGCGGCAACGGCTTCCGTGACGTGCGGGGGAAGGGCACCCTCCACGAAGGGTTCCACGGTGAATTCGACCTTCACGAGACCGGCCACGTCGTACTCCCCTCTTTCTTCACCCGAGAGGCTATGTCGGCGGGTGGCAGAACCCACGAAGCCGCGGCAGCACGAGCGCAAGGCTGTCGGGAAGGAACTTCTTCACGTCCAACCAGTCCGCGAGTTCCGCGGGTGACACCCAGTGGGCCTCGGTGATCTCGCCGTCGGCGAACCGGAACGGGCCGTCGGTGCGGCACTCGTACACATGAGCGACGAGACGCACGTCGGAATCCTCGTACGCGCCCGAGGCGAGAAACATCGTCACAGTTCCCTCGATGCCCAGTTCCTCGGCAAGCTCGCGCGCGGCCGCGGCGTCCCATGTCTCACCAGGTGCGCACACGCCGCCCACGGCCACGTCCCACCATCCGGGCCACACGTCCTTGGTGTCGGCGCGCCGGTGCACGAGCAGCTGACCCTTCTCCGATGTGACCGCAATGAACACGCTCCGGTGACGGAGGGCCCCGGCCCGCATCCGTGCCCGGCTCACCAGCCCCACCACGTTCCCCTGGCGGTCGACCTCCTCCACCCACTCATCGGGTGAGTTCGCGGGGTGCGCCGCCGATGGGCCTGCCATGCGCCTGTGCCTACCATTGGGCATGGCGAAAAACACGTTGACCACCGACTCCGCCCGCGACGAGCACGGTGACCCCGCGGGCATCCTCGAGCAGGCGAACGAGGTGTTCGACGACATGGTCACGCTGCGCCGCGACCTCCACCGCTGGCCCGAGATCTCGAACCACCTGCCGCGCACGCGTGAGCGGGTGCTCGAGGCCCTGCAGGGTCTGCCTCTCGACATCACGCTGCACGAGACCACCAGCGGCATCGCCGCCATGCTCACCGGTGACAAACCCGGCCCCACCGTGCTTCTTCGCGCCGACATGGACGCCCTGCCCATGCCCGAGGACACCGGGCTCGACTTCCGCTCCAACGTGGAGAACGCCATGCACGCATGCGGCCACGACACGCACACCTCGATGCTGGTCGGGGCCGCGCGCATCCTCTCGTCGCGGAAGGCCGACATCCCCGGTCGTGTGCTGTTCATGTTCCAGCCCGGCGAGGAGGGATACAACGGTGCCAGCGAGATGCTCGCCGAGGGCCTGCTCGACGTCGGCACGGAGTCGCCGGTGACGGGGGCGTTCGCCATCCACGCCGCATCCAACATCCCGGGCGGGTTCATGGGCCTGAAGGCCGGCACGATCATGGCCTCGAGCGACACCATGACGATCACCGTCAACGGCAAGGGCGGCCATGCGAGTGCCCCTCACTTTACGATGGACCCGGTTCCTGTGGCGTGCGAGATCGTGCAGGCGCTGCAGACCCTCGTCACGCGGCGCATCGACGTGTTCGACCCGGGCGTCATCACCGTGACCCAGATCCACACCGGCACCACGAGCAACGTGATCCCCGAGACCGCCATGATCAACGGCACCATGCGCGCCGTGAGCGAGCGCACCCGCACGCTCATCCACGACGGCATCCGCCGCGTGGCCGAGGGCATCGGTGCGGCCCACGGCATGGAGGTGGACGTGCAGCTGAACCTCGGCTACGACGTCACGGTGAACGACGCCGAGTTCGCCTCGTTCGCCGCCAACGTCGCCACCGCCGTGTCGGGTGACCGCAACGTGCGCATCATGGAGAATCCGGTGATGGGTGCGGAGGACTTCAGTTACGTGCTGAACCGCGTGCAGGGATCGATGATGTTCCTCGGTCTGATGCCCGAGGGCATGGACATCATGCAGGCGGCACCGAACCACTCGAACAGGGCCATCTACGAGGAGAACCACATGCGCCGGGGCGCGGCCGTGTACTCCTCCATCGCCCTGCGCCATCTCGGCGTGCGCCTGGACTGAGCACGTGAGCTACAACGACACCCGCGACTGGATCGCCGCGAACTGGGACGACTCGCTCCCCCTGCGGGAGTGGTGGCTGCGCATGCGCGACGCCCGGATGTCCTTCCCTCGCTGGCCGAAGGAGTGGTTCGGCCGTGACGCATCCCAACGCGAGCAGGCCGAGATCCTGCAGGCCTTCGCGGATGCCGGCGTGATCGGGGCACCCACAGGACTCGGCGTGCTGATGGGCGCGCCCGTCACCCTGGTGCACGGAACGCCCGAGCAGCAGGCCCGCTGGTTGCCGTCGCTCGCCGACGGCACCGAGGGCTGGTGCCAGCTGTTCAGCGAGCCCGGCGCGGGCTCCGATCTCGCAAGTGCGTCGTGCCGGGCCGAGCGTGACGGGGACGAGTGGGTGGTGAACGGCCAGAAGATTTGGACCTCCGGTGCACTGCACTCCACACGGGGGATGCTGATCGCCCGCACCGACATGGACCAGCCCAAGCACAAGGGCATGTCGTACTTCATCATCGACCTGGAGCAGCCGGGCGTCGAGATCAGACCGATCAAGCAGATGAACGGCATGTCGCACTTCAACGAGGTGTTCTTCACCGATGCGCGCGTGCACGACTCGGCGCGGATCTCCGATGTGAACAACGGATGGGCCGTGGCCACCGCAACGCTCGCCTTCGAGCGCAGCGGGCTCTCCGACGGCGCCGGCGGCGGCATCCGTGTGCCCACCGGTCCGCAGGCCGGCCTGCTCGACCGTGAGGTGGGCGGACTCGTGCGCAGGTCACAGGAGGCGCACAGTCACCCTGACGAGCACGGTGGACTCTTCTCCACCGTGATGAGCGTGATGCCGGCCTCCGGCCCGAACGTGGTGCAGCGACAGCGCCTCGTCGACCTCTGGATGAACGAACGCATCGCGGAGATCACGAAGCTGCGCATCGCCGCAGCCGCGAAGGCGGGCCGCACACCGGGTGCAGAGGCCTCCACCATGAAACTTCACTGGACGAACGGACTGCGCATCTCGCGCGACCTCGGCATGGACCTGCTGGGCGCCACCGGCATGCTCGTCGGTGACGACCTCCCGGCCGAGGGAACCGTGCAGCACTTCTTCCTCACGATGCCGTCGGCATCGATTGCCGGCGGCAGCGACGAGGTGCAGCGCAACATCATCGGAGAACGTGCCCTCGGCCTCCCGAAGGACGTGCAACCCGACCCCTCCACACCCTTCCGCAACATCCCGAGGAACTGACATGCACACCATCACCACCGGCGTCCTCCACCCGTGGAACCTCTCGGCCGATGCCAAGGGGAGCATCCACGACGACGACACAGCGAACGACCTCGGCTTCAGGGCCGGCACGGTTGCCGGCGACATCCACCTCGAGCAGTTCGGTGGCATCCTTGTGGAGGCCTTC
>JBJTFB010000152.1:0-4497 GCA_046093205.1 Acidimicrobiales bacterium | reverse complement strand
CCCCAGGAACGCGACAAGGCCCTCGACATGGCCCTCGGCCAGATCGAGAAGCAGTTCGGCAAGGGCTCGATCATGCGACTCGGCGAGCAGGCCCACGTCGGGATCGAGGCGGTCTCGACCGGGGCCCTGGCCCTCGACCTCGCCCTCGGCGTGGGCGGTCTGCCCCGCGGCCGCGTGGTCGAGATCTACGGCCCGGAGTCCTCGGGCAAGTCCACCTTGGCCATGCACGTGGTGGCCGAGGCCCAGCGCAACGGCGGTGTCTGCGCCTACGTCGACGCGGAGCATGCCATGGACCCCGTCTACGCCAAGGCCATCGGGGTCGACATCGACCAGCTGCTCATCTCCCAGCCCGACACCGGCGAGCAGGCGCTCGAGATCGCCGACATGCTCATCCGCTCCGGTGCACTCGATGTCGTCGTCATCGACTCCGTCGCGGCCCTCACGCCGCGCGCCGAGATCGAGGGCGACATGGGTGATTCCCACGTCGGTCTGCAGGCCCGCCTCATGAGCCAGGCCCTGCGCAAGATCACCGCGAACCTCAACAAGTCGAACACGATCTGCATCTTCATCAACCAGCTGCGCGAGAAGATCGGCGTCATGTTCGGTTCCCCGGAAACCACGCCGGGCGGTCGTGCGCTGAAGTTCTACTCGTCGGTGCGTCTCGACATCCGCCGCATCGAGGCCATCAAGGACGGCGCCGAGGTCGTCGGTTCGCGCACCCGCGTGAAGGTGGTGAAGAACAAGGTCTCCCCGCCGTTCAGGCAGGCCGAGTTCGACATCATGTACGGCAGGGGCATCAGTCGCGAGGGTGCCCTGCTCGACCTCGCCGTCGAGATGGGCATCGCGAAGAAGTCCGGTGCATGGTTCACCTATGAGGGCGAGCAGCTCGGCCAGGGCCGCGAGAACGCCAAGACGTTCCTCACCGACAACCCCGAGATCATGATGGAGATGGAGGACAAGGTCCGCCAGGCAGCAGGCCTCGGGGCCGATGCCGAGGCAGGGTTCTCCGAGACCGACGAGGCTCCCATCGAGCTCGACTGACCTCTCGTTCCCGGCTCCCTGCTGGGTACAGTTCAGGGAGCCGGGCCCGGGGGCCCGCAGGGGGTCCCATGAAGAAGGTTCTCAGCATCGTGGCGGTCAGCCTGCTGATCGGTCCGCTGGCGGCAAGCCAGGCATCCGTCAGCGCCGCAACATTCGATGACGGCATTCCCGGCCAGGGCAACATCGACAAGGTTGCATCCGGCAATGACTGGGCCGGTCTCTGGGGTGATGCCGCGGGCGGCGTTGCCGGACGGCCGTATGTGAAGACTCTGAACGTGATCAACGCAGGTGTCTCCACGCCGGTGATCGTGAACGGGACTGCCACCACTCCCGAGTCCACCACCGCCGGTGCCATCACTGCCGTGGTGCAGCCCTACAACCTCTGCAAGACGGGCCAGACGGCCAGTAACTGCTACTCGAGCCCGAACCGTCTCGGTTTCGGCCTCGGTTACGTGAAGAGCAACGGCCAGCTCGGCTACAACTTCTCGAACCCCACCACATCGAACGGCCAGCCGTTGGCACTGGCGGCCACCGTGAACGCCGACACCGTGTTCGAGATCGTCATCAACATGAACACCTGGGGCGCGAGCCTGCGCTGGACCTGGCTGAACGGTCTGCCCCAGTACTGGAAGGTCGATGGCCTCGGTACGGCTGCGGCCGAGATCACCATGCGGGTGAGGATCGCAACCGGGCCCAGCCAGACGTGCCAGACGCGGATCCCGGTGGAGCCGTGCGACCCCGCGGAGGCGGTGAGGAACAACGGGGGCCGTCCGTACGCGCCGGAGAAGATCCTCCGCTTCGACGGCACCCTCAGCCTGGACACCACCGGTGTGCCGGAGTCCTTCAACGGCACCCTGTTCGCCTCCAGCAACGCCGACATCGGCTCGCTCGTCACCGAGACCTCCGCAAGCGGTGCGCCGGCGCTGAACTACGGCATCGTCGGACCGTCCGAGATGGCGGGAGCCCCCAACCTCGCCACGTTCAGTGCCTTCGTGTCGGATGCGTCGTTGCTGAACTACTTCGGCGTCACGAGCGACGTGGTGGGCACGGAGGACTTCAAGAACTCCGCCCTCGCCATCACGAGGGCCGACGGCGGCTCAGGAGCCGCGCCGTCGTGGGCGCGCTGGGATGCCGCCACGTTCGGCACCGACGGCTGGTTCCTGTCGGTCACCGACATCAAGTTCGACGGAGCCGCGGTGTCCTCGCAGGGTGTGAGTGCCGCGGCAGCGGGCACCTCGCAGCCGGCACGTCTCACCGTGAAGCAGAAAGTGGCCGCCAAGGTGGCCGCGAAGCGCAAGGGCACCCTCGCCACGCTCACGTTCCGCGCCTCTGCGTCCGCGTGCGCGAAGGCATCGTGCCGTGTGGTCGTGCAGAAGATCTCCGGCACGTTCTCCGGGACTAGCACGAAGGTGAAGACGGCCGCCGTCACGCGGAAGTCGAAGGCGGTGTCGCTCACGGTGTCGGCGAAGGTGCCCGCAAAGCAGGGCCTTGCGATCCTCCTGCAGACCAAGAAGGCCGGCAAGTGGGTGTACGTGTCGTCGAAGGTGGTCCGCCCGTAGCCGGGTGACCCGTCATGCGCCGACTCGCAGTCGTTCTCGCCACGGTGGCCGCGACCCTCGGCACCCCGCTCTCGGCAGGGACAGCCGGGGCCGCCGGAATGAAGGTGTCCTTCACGATGTCGGGGGCGGAGCAGAACGCCTCTGTTCTGCTCATCGGATCGAATGTTGCGCTCAAGGTGTCGGCAACTGCGAAGAGCGCAACTCTGTCACGGAAGTTCTACGACTCGAAGACGAAGAAGTACTCGTTCTCCGTCCATGTGGTGAAGGGCGACGGAACCTACGGCGGCCCGGTGGTGTTCGGTCTGTCGGGGGCGAAGGGCAAGTATTCCACCAACGTCACGTCGAATTCGTCGGTGTCGCTCGGCAAGGTGTCCGTGAAGTCCGACGGGTGGTCGAAGTCGTCGAAACTGCTGAAGAAGGGTCTCTACGCCAAGCTGCTCCGCAACACACTGTCCGGTGGCAAGCCCCGCGGGTCCGGATCGGTGGGCGTTGTGAAGAGCGCGGGCGTCTGGGCCACGGCGGCGGCCGCCATGGCGGGGGTCACCTGTGGCACGGCCGACCAGACGCTCGGCACGGACTGTGATGCTGACGGCGTCCCGAACGCCGTCGACGTGGACGACAACAACAACGGGGTGCTCGACCTCGCCGACCAGAAGACGTCGTCGTTCGAGAGCCAGAAGCTCCTGCCGTGGTCCACGCTGTACCTCGAGATCGGCGGAATGCAGAAGAACCTCAATGCGAACCTCGCGAACGTCACGACGGCCGACATCGACTCCGTCATGGGTGGCGCGACGGGCACCTTCTCGATCGCGATCTACCTCAACCTCCCGCCGGGGGAGTCCACCGGCTACGACGCGGTATGGGTGGACTGCGGGACGCTCTCGTACTGCGCGAAGGACACCGGCACCGCCGTCACCGGCCCTCCGTCCGGGGTTGTGGGCCGGCAGTGGAGTTCTCTGTGGTGCAGGACACCGCTCAACTCGGGAGGTACCTGCAACGAGAACTACCCGTGGCGGGAGTACCCGGGCACGGTTTTTGACCAGTCGAACAACGGGACGAAGGTCGACTCCTCGGGTGGTGCCGTGTGGAACGGTCTCACGCGTTTCGTGAACGGTTCTGATCCCGTGTGGTCGGGAGGGATCGTTCCGAATGTCGGTGCGGGGCTGCTCGACAAGGTGAAGGTCGGCGACCCGTACGTGCTGAACCTGCGCTCCTCGAACGGAACCGTGACCCAGCGGCCGATGTCGCTCGGCGCGTTCTTCGTCACGGTGCCCGTGGTGAGGACGATGGTCATCGGGAGCGACACGTTCACAGTGGACTACACGGCGCAGACTCCCGCTGGCTCCAATTCGAACCCGTTCGTCCTCGGCGACGACGGAAAGATGACGGTCTCGTTCTACCGACCGCAACGCGCCGCCATCGACGGGGCTGATGCGGCGGGAACCGACTTCGTCGACCTCGGAGGTCTGCGGTACGGGTTCATCCTGAATGCCGAGGGGGGTTCGTGGAGCGCCCTCAAGGCCTCGGGCTTCCAGTGGGAGATCGGCTGCGCGTCGGCGGCGGGCGGTGCATACACCGCCGTGCCCGCGGAGATGAACCGCCGACCCGACAGCGACCCCAACACGGAGTACCACTACAACCTGTGGCCCCTCACCGACACGTTCGCTGACGCACCACCCGACCCGACCCGCTTCGTCACTGTCACGTTCGACATGAAGGCCTGCATCGCTGAGTTGAGGAGCGCCCCTGCGTCCCGTCGGGCCGTGGTGGACGCCACCTCCACCAGACGGGTGCCGGTGCAGCTGACCGCAGTGGGAGTCGATCTCAGCGGTGGTGCGAGCCGGGCCGCCCAGACGTTCTTCGTCACGCTGCCGTCATCCGCATCGGGATGGTGACA
>JBJTFB010000151.1:0-9347 GCA_046093205.1 Acidimicrobiales bacterium | reverse complement strand
GCGGTGGATGTCCCAGCGCTCGATGTCGGCGAAGTCCTTGTTGTCGCCGTCCAGCACCTCTCCCCACACGTTCCAGACGTGGCCGAGCGTGGTGTTGCCGACCGGCACCTGGATGCCGTGGCCAGTGTCGCGCACCGAGGTGCCGCGCTGCAGACCGTCGGTCGGCTTCAGGCACACCGCGCGGACGCGGCTGTCACCCAGCTGCTGGGCGACCTCGGCGAGGATCACGTTCGGCTTGCCGTCCACCATCACGGTGAACTCGAGCGCGCTGTTGAGCTCCGGAAGCGAGCCACGCGGGAACTCCACGTCGATCACCGGTCCGGCGATCGCGACGACCTGTCCGTCTTGCTTGGTCTCTGTCATGGACATGTGTCTGTCTCCTGGTTACTCGCCCGCCGACAACGCCTCGGCACCGCCGACGATCTCCATGATCTCGGTGGTGATGGCGTCCTGACGGGCACGGTTCATGATGCGCGAGAGGTTCTTGATGAGTTCCTCGGCGTTGTCGGTTGCGGACTTCATTGCCCGCTGGCGGAACGCGTGCTCGGAGGCGGCCGCGTTCAGCAGCGCCGCGTACACGCGGGCCTCGACATAGCGAGGGAGAAGTGTGGTGAGGATCAGCTCGGGCGAGGGCTCGAACTCGTAGTCACGGCCGGCCTCGTTCTTGCCGTCACCGCCCTCGGTGATGGCGGTGTCGAGCGGCACGAGCGGGCGCTGCACGACCTCCTGGCTGCCCGCGGTGATGAACCGCGTGTACACCAGTTCCACGCGGTCGACCTCGCCCGAGGTGTACAGACCGGTGACGTACTCCCCGATCTCCTTAGCCACGTCGTACGTGGGGTTCTCGGTGAAGCCGGAGAACGACCGTGCGATGTTGTATCCACGGAACCGGAAGTAGCCCTCGGCCTTGCGGCCGATCGCCACGAGCTGGTGGCCGCGGCCGTGGAGGGCGTCCTGCTTGATCTCCCCCTCGGTCGCACGCAGCACACCCGCGTTGTAGCCACCGCACAGACCGCGGTCGGCCGACAGCACCACGTAGCAGACGTTGCGCACGGTCTCGCGGCCGGCGAGCAGGGGGTCACTCTTGCCCGCACCGGCGGCAGAGAGGTCGCGCACGACCTCAGTGATGCGCTCGGAGTAGGGCACGGCGGCGATCACGCGCTGCTGGGCCTTCACGATGCGTGAGGCCGCGATGAGTTCCATCGCACGCGTGATCTTCTTCGTAGCCTGCACCGAGCGGATTCGCCCGCGCAGGATCCTTTCCTGACCGCCTGCCACTCAGATCACTCCGTGGCCAGTGTCTTGTTGCTCTGGGCGTCGCCGAGGGCCTCGGCGTCGGTGGCGGTGGGGTCGGCCTTGGACGTCTGCGCACCGCTCGCGCGGAACTGCGCCTTGAACGCGGAGACAACGTTCGCCAGGTCGGCGGGGACATCGGCCTTCGTGTTGCCGCGCAGCTCGGCGAGCATCGCCCCGTGGCGCGAGCGCACCCACTCGAGCAGCTCGGACTCGAAGCGGCGCACGTCGGCGACCGGGATGTCGTCGAGGTAGCCCTTCGTGCCGGCGAAGATCGACACGACCTGCTCCTCCACGGGCATCGGGCTGTTCAGGCCCTGCTTCAGCAGCTCCACCAGGCGGTAGCCGCGCTCGAGCTGTGCCTTCGACACCGCGTCGAGCTCGGAGCCGAACGTGGCGAATGCCTCGAGCTCACGGAACTGTGCGAGGTCGAGCTTCAGCGTGCCCGAGACCGACTTCATCGCCTTGGTCTGTGCCGCGCCACCCACGCGCGACACCGAGATGCCCACGTCGACGGCCGGACGCACACCGGACTTGAAGAGGTTGTCCTGCAGGTACACCTGGCCGTCGGTGATGGAGATCACGTTCGTGGGGATGTACGCCGACACGTCGCCGGCCTTGGTCTCGATCACCGGGAGTGCGGTGAGCGAACCGGCACCGCGCTCGTCGGACAGCTTCGCCGCGCGCTCGAGAAGACGGCTGTGCAGGTAGAACACGTCGCCCGGGTAGGCCTCGCGGCCCGGCGGGCGGCGCAGCAGCAGCGACATCTGGCGGTAGGCCTCGGCCTGCTTCGAGAGGTCGTCGTACACGATGAGCGCGTGCTCACCGTTCTCCATCCAGTGCTGGCCCATGGCGCAACCGGAGTACGGCGCGAGGTACTTGAACGGCGCCGGGTCGGAGGCGGGTGCCGCCACCACGACCGTGTACTCGAGTGCGCCGTACTGGCGCAGGGTCTCGACGGTCTGGGCGACCGTGGAGCCCTTCTGACCGATGGCAACGTAGATGCACTTCACGCCGAGGCCGCGCTGGTTGATGATGGTGTCAATCGCGATGGACGTCTTGCCGGTCTTGCGGTCACCGATGATGAGCTCGCGCTGGCCACGGCCGATCGGGGTCATGGCGTCGATCGACTTGATGCCGGTCTGCAGCGGCTCGTGCACGGGCTTGCGGCCCATGATGCCGGGGGCCTGCACCTCGACACGGCGGTCGATGCCGCCGATGATGTCGCCCTTGCCGTCGATCGGCTCGCCGAGAGCGTTGACGACGCGACCGAGCATTGCGTCACCGACCGGCACCGAGAGGATGCGTCCCGTGGCACGCACGGTCTGGCCCTCCTCGATGGAGTCGGCGTCACCGAGCACCACCGCACCGATCTGGTTCTCCTCGAGGTTGAGGGCGAGGCCGATGGTGCCGTCCTCGAACTGCAGCAGCTCGTTGACCGCGCACTTCGGCAGGCCGGAGACGCGCGCAATGCCGTCACCGACCTCGGACACGTGTCCGACTGTCTGCTGCTCGAGCGAGGGAGAGAAGCCCTCGAGGCCCTTCGTGATCGCACTCGCGATGTCACTGGCGGAGATCGGTATGTCTGCCATGTCTTCCTTCTTCCGTGCTGAGAACTAGGACAACCGGGCCTTCACCCGGTCGAGATTGGTGCGGACGGAGCCGTCGATGACCTTGTCGCCGACGGTGGCGACGAGGCCGCCCACCACCGACGGGTCGACGACCACCCTGATGTTGACGGGGGTGCCGACGGCCTTCGCCAATGCGTCGGCGAGGCGGCGCTGCTGGTCCTCGGAGAGTGCCACCGCACTGCGGACCTCCGCGACCGCGCGGCCCTGCGACGATGCGGCATCACGGCCGATCGACGAGGCGATCGCCGAGAGGTCGCGGGCGCGACCGGCGCCGATCACCATCGCCACCAGCTGGCCGGTGATCGGGTGTGCACCCTTGCCGGCGAGCAACTGGTCGACGATTGCCTGGCGGCGCTCGACCGGGATGGCCTGGTCGCCCACCGTGGAGCGCAGCTGCTCGTTCGACTCCCACGCCGCGGCGACAGCCGCGAACTCGGCGTCGACACGGGCGAGGACACCCTCGGCATCGGCGATGCCGGCGAGTGCCCGTGCGTATGCGGAGATGCGTGCGTCGCTCATCGTGCTGCCCCCACCTTGTTGATGAAGTCCTCGATCATCGACTGCTGTGCGGCGTCGTTCATGACGGCCTTCACGACGCGGTCGACGGCGGAGGCGGACAGGCGGGCGATCTCGCCCTTCAGTTCCTCCTGGAGGCGACCCGACGATGCGGCGATGTCGGACTCTGCCTTCGCCTCGAGGTCGGCCGCCTCGGTCTTGATCCGGGTCCTGCCGTCGGCGAGAACCGCCGCTGCCTGCGCGTCGGCCTCGGCCAGGATGCGCGCCCGCTCGGACGAGATGTCACCGAGCGCGGTGCGGATGCGCGAGGCCTCGGCCTCGGCGGTCTCGCGGGTCGCGCGGGCGTCGTCGAGCTCCTTCTGGATGCGCTCGGTCCTCGCGGTGAGCGACGTCTTGAACATCGGGAGGGCGAACTTCGCGAGTGCGCCGAAGACCAGCAGCGACGCGATGCCGCCGTAGATGATCTCGGCGGTCTCGGGAAGCAGCCAGTGATGGGTCTCGTAGGTGGAGTGACCACCCTCCGAACCCGCGGACACGAGTGCCTGGATGATGCTCATCGGGAACCTCCTGCCATGACTGCATCAACTGCCTGCTTCACCACGGCCGCATCAGGTGCCCTGCCGGTGGCGAGCTCCGCCGCACGGGCTGCCACCTGTGTCACCGCGTCGGCGACCTGTCCCCGCACCGATGCACGGGCGGCGGCGTTCGCGGCGTCGGCCTCGGCACGCTTGGCGGCAATGCGGGAGTTGACCTCGGTGAGTGCGGCCTGACGCTCGGCGTCGACGGTCTGGCGAGCCGTGTCCACCCGCTGGGCGGCCTCGGCCCTGACGGCCTCGAGCGCCCGCTCGTACTCGGCAACCGCGCTGCGCGCGTCGGCCTTCACCTTGTCGGCACCCTCGATGTCACCGCGGATGCCTGCGTAGCGCGCATCCATCCCGCTCTTCAGCTTGGGGAACAGGTAGTAGCGCATCAGGACGAACAGCACGACGAACGACCCGCCGGCCCAGTAGAGCTCCTTGCTCTCCGGGGCGATGGGGTTCGGCGCGGACTTCGTCTCCGAGTGGGTGGTCTCGGCACCCTCCTCGCCGCTCGCGGCGGCGAGTGTGGTTGCCTCCTCCGAAGCCACCGTGGTGTCGGTGGAATCGGAGTTGACCAACCGAACCCGGACGAGTTGTCCGTTCGACTGGGTGACTTTCGCGGTCAGCATCTATGGCTCCTGGACTCCGTGGGAACGGAATTCGGTTGTGGACTGGGGTCTGGTATCCGGCTCAGGCGAACTTGAGCAGAATGAACACCACGAAGCCGATGAGCGCGAGCGCCTCGGTGAACGCGATGCCCAGGAACATCGTGGTGCGGACCATGCCGGCAGCCTCGGGCTGACGGGCCATCGCCGAGACGGACTGTCCGACGAGGTAACCGATGCCGATGCCGGGTCCGATGGCGGCGAGGCCATAGGCGTAACCGGCGGACATCGCCGCGTTGGCATTCTTCTGCTCGGCTGCGTTGAGTTCCGCAACGAGGTTTGCAATTGCTTCCATTTTGGTTTTCTCCTGTGGGTGGTTGTTTGGGAGATCGTGTCTCTGTTGGTCAGTGCTCGGGGTGCGCTGCCCCGCCGATGTACACGGCGGTGAGCATCGCGAAGATGTAGGCCTGGAGGAATGCGACCAGCACCTCGAAAGAGGTGAGGAAGATCAGCATGAAGAACGGCAGGATGCCGACGGGGATGAGCACCTTGTCGCGCGCCTGGAAGAGCGCCTCGGAGAGCAGCGCGAAGGTCACGAGAAGGATGTGGCCGGCCATCATGTTGGCGAAGAGTCGGACGGCGAGGGAGAACGGCCTCACGATGATCGCGGAGATGAACTCGATCGGGGTCACGAGGATGTAGAGCGCCTTCGGTACGCCGGGCGGGAAGAGCGTGCTCTTCAGGTAGCCACCGATTCCCTGGTGCTTGATTCCGACACCGTTGTAGATGACCCACACGAGCAGGGCGAGGAACATCGGCACCGCCATGCGCGCGGTGGCCGGCATCTGCAGGAACGGGATGATTCCCGGGACGTTGCAGAGATAGATGAAGAGGAACATGGTGAGGAGGAACGGTGTCCAGCCGAGTCCGTCACGACCCATGGTCTGCATGACGACACCGTTCTCGATGAACTCCACGATCATCTCCGCGAAGTTGCGCACGCCCTTGGGTGCGGTGTTCGCCTCACGGCGAGCGGCGAGCAGGAAAATGGTCACACTGATGAGCGTGGCCATGACGGCAATCAACGCGATCTTGTTGAAACCGGGGAAGATGTCCTTCCACCGCAGGATGGAGTTGATTTCCGGAAACTCGAGTGCAATCACTTTTGGGGGTCCTTCAACGTTTCACGGCCGCGCCGGACGGGGGCCATTCTTGCTTATTGGGGCGCAGCCCCGGAAATGCGAGGGAGGCGGCGACGTACTTCATCTCCCAGAACAGGAGCCCGAGGTGGGACACGATGATCGTGACCCCGAGGGCCGGCACGGACACCCAGGAGGCGTCGCGCACCAGGAACACCGCGAGCGAGATGAGTCCGAGTCGCACCAGATAGCCGAAAAGACTCACTCCCATCATCAATCCGAGAGAGATCGGGGCCGAGACGGCGATGAGGCCCGCGGCGAGCAGGAAGTTCGCGAACACGAGCGCGAGGGCAAAGAGCGCCGACAGGGCGCCATCGAGGCCCCATATGACACCTGACACAACGACGAAGAACGGCGTCAGCCACAGTCCGCGCCGGACCATGTCCCGCGACACCGACACCTCGGGGGCCTCGCCGTCGGCGGCCATGGCAATCGGGCTGCGCTCGGTCACTGCTGCACGCCCCGCGAGAGCTCTGCACGCTCGGCCTCGAGTGCCTCCATGCGGGCCGAGTACGTGTAGTACACGCGCACGAAGTGACCACACATCCCGAACACGGTGAGCGCGATCATGAACCACGGCGTGGTGCCGACCCAAGCGTCAATGCCGAGGCCGATGAGAAAGAACACAACGACGACGCCGGCGAACTCGGCTCCGTTGGAGATGCCACCGTCGATCGCGGGCATCGGCTTCGGCTTCGGCAGAAGTCTCACGTGTGGGGGTTCTCGCTCCGTGCGTTCCACACCTTGTGAAACGCTGCACAATACTAAGCAGCATTGCGACGCCGGCCCAAGAGTCCTGAGCCTGGCCGCCTGTGGCATCTGCCACCGGGGACCGTGCTCCCCTGTGGACAACCCGATCAGCCCTGTCGGGCGTCCTCCGGGGTTGGCTCCTCTCCCGTCTCCTGCTGCCTGCGCAGATCGGGATGCAACACCGTGTAGAGGAACAGCACGATCGCGACGAGGATGAACGGCGCCCAGGTGTTGGCCCGTGGATAGAACACCGGGTAGAGCACGAAACCCGACAGGAGCGCGGACCACAGCCACAGGATGGCCACCGCCCTGCGCGGTCCGTGGCCGAGGTTGATTAGCCGGTGGTGCAGGTGCCCCTTGTCGGCGATGCTGAAGGCCTGTCGCTTGCGCACGCGCCGCAGGATCGCGAACGCGGTGTCGAAGATCGGCACCCCGAGGATGATGAGCGGGATCACGAGCGGTGCGAGGAAGAAGTACGTCTGGCCGCTGAAACCCTGCGTGGCGGGGTCGGCTCTCCCGCCCACGACGCTGGACGACACCGCCAGCATGAACCCGAGGAAGTAGGCACCGCCGTCCCCCATGAATATGGATGCCCGGTTCGCGTTGTACGGCAGGAACCCCGCGCACACGCCCACGGTGATGATCGCGATCAACGGTCCGATGTTGGGCTCGGTCAACAGCCGGAGGTCGCTCAGGTGCCGCGAGTACACGAAGAAACTTGCCGAGCCGATCGCCACGATGCCCGCAGCGAGGCCGTCGAGACCGTCGATCAGGTTGATGGCCTGTGTCATCCCCAGGAGCCACACCACAGTGATGATCGGCGTCCAGTCGGAGGACAGCTGCAACACCCCGAGGAACGGGATGCGGAAGTAGAACATCGTGACCCCGAAGTACACGAGCACCATCCCCGCGGCGACGGTGGCGAGGATGCGCGCGGGCGGTGACACCTCCTTCACGTCGTCACGGGCGCCGGTGAGGAGAATGATCGCCCCCGCGAGCAGCACCCCGAGCGGCTCGGAGTTGCCGTCGAAGAGGGGGCCGAAGCGGTCCATCTGCCACGCCAGTGCCATGGCCGCCACGAAGCCCGCGAACATCGCGACTCCACCCAGTTGGGGTGTCGGTTTCGTGTGCACCTTGCGCGGGCCGGGCATCACGATGCCCCGCCCGAGGCGGTGGGAGACGAACCGCACGACCGGCGTCACCGCGGCCGTGACCACCGCGGCCCACACGCCGACGATGAGGTATCCGTTCAGGTCGCCCACGGTGCGAGCCTAGGTTCGCGTGTCACCCGAGGGGTCACACGGGGTGGCGACGCTCAGAACGGGTTCGGGTACACGGGGTAACGGGCACACAACGCACCCACTTTCGCGCGCACGGCCCCGACCGCAGAGGCATCGGTACGGTGACGGAGCGCCTCGGCAATCAGCACGGCGATCTCGGCCATCTCGGCCTCCTTCATGCCCTGTGTGGTGACCGCAGGCGTGCCGATGCGCACGCCTGATGTGACGAACGGGCTGCGCGGGTCGTCCGGCACCGTGTTCTTGTTCAGCGTGATCCCCGCCTCGTCGAGGACCGACTGCGCCTCCTTGCCGGTGAGTTCACCATCGAAGGTGCGCAGGTCGACGACCATGAGGTGGTTGTCGGTTCCGCCGCTCACGATGCTGAACCCCTGCTTCGTGAGCTGCTCGGCCAGCGCCGAGGCGTTGCGCACGATCTGGTGCGCGTACTCGCGGAACGACGGGTCGAGTGCCTCGCGGAACGCGACGGCCTTCGCGGCGACCGCGTGCTCCAGCGGGCCGCCCTGGCTACCGGGGAACACCGCCTTGTCGATTGCCTGCGCATGCTCGGCCTTGCAGAGGATGCACCCGCCGCGGGGACCACGGAGTGTCTTGTGGGTGGTGAAGGTGACCACGTCGGCGTGCGGGACGGGGTTCGGGTGTGCACCACCGGCGACGAGACCTGCGAGATGCGCGATGTCGAACATGAGGAGCGCGCCCACCTCGTCGGCGACCTTGCGGAACGGCTCCGGCTCGAGACGTCGTGAGTAGCTGGTGGTTCCCGCCACGATCATCTTCGGTCGGTGCATCTGCGCGAGCTCGCGCACCTCCTCCATGTCGATGCGCTGGTCACCCTTGCCCACCCCGTAGTTGACGAAGTTGTAGAGGATGCCGCTGGCGTTCACGGGGGAACCATGGGTGAGGTGTCCGCCGTGATCGAGGCTGAGACCGAGGATGGTGTCGCCGGGCTTCAGCAGGCCGAGGTACACGGCCATGTTGGCGCTCGCGCCGGAGTGTGGCTGCACGTTCGCATGGTCGGCGCCGAACAGTTTCTTCACCCGCTCGATTGCGAGCGCCTCGACCTCGTCGACGACGGCGTTGCCGCCGTAGTAGCGCTTCCCGGGGTATCCCTCGGAGTACTTGTTGGTGAACACCGAACCGGTGGCACGCATGACATCGGGCGAGGTGAAGTTCTCGCTCGCGATCAGCTGCAGACCCGTGTTCTGCCGCACGCGCTCCTTCTCGAGCAGTGCGAACACCGCGTCGTCATGGTCGTTGTCTGATGGCCAGGGCATCAGCGCCTCGCTTCCTCGTTCTCGATGTCGGCGAGCATCGCCACCCGGCGCTCGTGCCTGCCGCCCTCGAAGGGAACCGACAGGAACGTGCCCACGATCTCCTCGGCCAGCCCGGTGCCCACCACGCGCGCCCCCATGCTGAGCACGTTCGCGTTGTTGTGCTCGCGGGCCATGCGGGCGGTGTAGAGGCAGTTGCACAGGGC